>JAJYHU010000057.1 GCA_021784615.1 Acidobacteriota bacterium
GCCTCTCGCAAAGCTATTCAGAAGACTAGCACACTAGGCGGCTTTTGTCAAGTCTTTTCTCGCCGCGTAGTGTCCGCGAAATAACTGGACAAGCGGCGCCTCCGTAGCGCCGGCGTCCTGCCTGCAAATGCCGCCGGGACGGCGGCCCTACATTGTCCACTCCATTACAGGACACTCCACTCGCAACGGCAGCGAATTCAAGCGGCGCCGCTCCCGGCGGAACCCTCCCGCTTACGCACAACGGCGCCCCCGCAACACCAAAACGATAATTGACAAGTCAGGCTCGCGGGCATAGGCTTCGCGCCGTAAGATGGGTTCATGGCGAGTTACTTGGGCGGCAAGAAATCCGTGCCGCAGCAAACATATTTTATTGCAAAGGAATGGGCATACAACATGGCAAAGGAAAACAAAGGCATTCTTGGATTTGCGGGCTCGCGGCGGGAATTTCTGGTTGAAATGACGGGCCTGGCGGTGGGGACGGCGGCGATGGGCGGAACGCTTCTCGCCCGGCAGGCGGGTGACATTGAACTGGTTCGCGATGGGCGGTCGCGCTATTCGATTGTGTTGAGCCCCACGGCGTCGCTATCGGAACAGCGCGGCGCGCACGAGCTTCAGCACTTTTTGCAGCAGATGTCCGGAGCCGAACTTCCCATCACCACCAGCGCGGCTTCAGGCAGCGGGAATTGGATATTCGTCGGGCAAAGCGAGGCGCTCGACGCCTTAAACCCCGGCATCCCGTTTGCAAGGCTGGGCGCGGAGGGCTTCGCACTCAAGACCATAGGACAAAACCTGGTGATTGCCGGCGGGCGCGAGCGTGGCACCATGTACGGCGTTTCGACGTTTCTTGAAAAACTGGGCTGCCGCTGGTTCGCGGAAGATGTGAGCCGCATTCCCCGCCGGACAACCCTCACCGTTCCCGCGCTCGATGAAACCCAGCGGCCCGCCTTCGAGTACCGCGAGCCCTATGCAACGGAGGCTTTTGACAAGGACTGGGCAGCTCGCAACAAAGTAAACGGCGGCCTAGGCACCAAACTCGATGCTTCGACGGGAGGGTCGATCCAGTATTATCCTTTCGTCCATTCCTTCTTCTATATGATTCCTCCCAAAAAGTATTTTGCCACCCATCCCGAGTATTTCGCCCTGATCGACGGCAGGCGGTCTCATGTCAAAGCTCAGCTTTGCCTGACCAACGCCGGCCTGCTGCGCGTGGCGACAGAAACGGTGCTCGGCTGGATCAAGGACCATCCGGAAGTGGAAATCTTTTCGGTCTCGCAGAACGACTGCAACGGCTGGTGCGAGTGCGCCAACTGCCAGAGGGTGGTCAAGGAAGAAGGAGCGGTTTCCGGCCTGCTGTTGCGCTTTGTCAACTCGATCGCCGAACAGGTGGCGGCCCGCTATCCCGGCAAGCTGATCGATACCCTGGCTTACCAGATGACGGAGAAGCCGCCGCTCCACGCGCGCCCAGCCGCAAACGTCCGCGTGCGGCTTTGCCCCATCGGCAACTGCGAGGCCCATCCCATTGAAAGCTGCCCGCACAGCCTGCACTTTATGGAGAACCTGCGCGGCTGGTCGGCCATCACCCGCCAGCTTTACGTCTGGCACTACACCACGGACTTCTCGCATTATCTTCTTCCCTACCCCGATTTTGACGAGCTGGCCATGGACGCGGGAATGTATCGCCGTCACGGCGTGGTCGGGATCTTTTTTGAGGATGACGCGGAGCCCGGAGGGGGCGGCCAGGGTTCGGTGTTGCGCTCCTACGTTATGGCGCGGCTGCTTTGGAATCCCGCCACCGACGTCGAGCAGGACGTGAAGGAATTCCATGAGGCGTATTACGGCCGGGCCGCGCAACCAATGCTGGACTATTACAAGTTCCTCGATCGCCTGGTTCGCTTTTCACCGCGCGGCGAAGGCCAGCACGTGTTTATCCGACGCACGCCCGATTTTGCGCCCGAAGACCTTCAAAAAGCGAAGAGCCTTTTGCGCCAGGCGGAGCGGCTGGCCGAGAACGACGCCATTCGCCGCCGCGTCCGGAAGGAACAGCTCTCCATCAGCTACGTGGAACTGCTGGCCGCAAGGCGCTTTGAAGCGCGCAACGGGCAATACGCTCCGGTCAATCTTGCGGGCCTCACGGAACGTTTCCATAATTTTATGGCGGAGCTGAAGCGCCTGGGCAACTATCGGTTGCATGCTCTCCAGACCAACGAGCAGGATCAAGAGCACTTTGCCGCTTACATGAAGCCCTACACGCTGGTGCAACTGGAAAACGATTCGCTGCGCGTCGATGTCGTTCCGGAATTGAGCGGGCGGATTGCCGGCCTGATCGAGAAGAGCAGCGGCAGAAACGTTCTGCGCTGCCTGTCACCGGAAGAAGTGTGGAGCGAAGCCCTGGCATGGAACCCGAATTTTGCCGGGCTCGGCCTGTTCGCTTACGGAGATTTTTTTGACCCGAAACCGATGGAGGTCGCCTGGAGCATTGCACCGGGATCTGCCGGAGGGCGCCGTTGCCGGCTGACAGGGAAAGCGGCCAACGGGCTGCATCTTGAACGAAGCCTGGAACTGGACGCTGAGGCCGCCACTTTGCGCACGCATACCCGCGCCGTGAACAACGGAATAAAGCCCGCCACCGTCACGCTTGCATCCACGCTTGACCCGAACCCTGTGGACCGCAACGCGCCCATGGAATTCGACTTTCGCTTCCGCGCGCAGAGCGGCCACGAGGTTGTGCGCCGCTTCTCTTCCTTGACCGAGGAATATCTCGGCGAGGCCCGTTACCAGGGTGAAGAGCTTCCCGCGGGCGAGTGGCGACTGAAGCATTCTCTGCTGGCGCTCGATTTCATCACGCGCTTTGACCCGCAGCAGGTGGACCGTTGCACCGCCAAATGGCGCGCCCGCGGAGAGAATTGGATGACGATGGGCGTCTGGTCCAAAAAGCAAACTTTAGCTCCTGGAGATCATATGGACTTTGAGGCTAGCTATCACATTCAGGCAAGCTAGTTCAGTCACAGGGCGAGAACTCCCTTCTGGCGAGTTCGCCACCCGCCCCGATGCCCGGCTGGCACAACAACTTTGATCAATCTTATTGAGGTATGGCTCGAATGGAATACCGTTCTCTCACA
>JAJYHU010000387.1:0-14390 GCA_021784615.1 Acidobacteriota bacterium
ATCGCGCAGGAGGGACTAAGTGACGTTGAGACCGGGCAAATTCAATCCGCCGGCCAGACTGCCCATTTGGCTGGCCAGTTGCTCGTCCACCCTTCGGCATGCTTCGTTAACGGCTGCCAGCAAAAGATCCTGAAGCATTTCAATGTCTCCGGATTTATAGACCTCGGGATCGATGTGGACCGTCAACAGATGTTTCTGCCCGTTCATCTTGACCGAAACCATGCCTCCGCCCGCAGAGGCTTCGATTACGAGATCATCCATCTGCCTCTGGAGCTGCTCTTGAAACTGTTGAACCTGTTTCAACATTTGTTGCATTTGTTGAAGGTTTTTCATGGATCACTCCCGGCTCAAATCGATCACATCTACCAGGGTGCATTGAAATTTCTTAATGATGGCTTCCACTCCTTGGTCGCTCTCTGCCCGTTCGCGGGCGCTGCTTCGAACTCTCGGGCCAGCTCCCTCCTGATCCTCGAGTGTAACACAAATCTTGACGGGTTGTCCCAGCGCCTCAGCGCATACGGACCGGAGTTTTTCCTGCTGCTCCCGCGCACTTAAAAAATCGACCGCCCAGGAGCTATTCTTTGAAAAAAGGAACCGGACCTCGCCGTTTTCAAATCTCCATCCCGTAACCGGATCAAGGCAACTGCTTAGCAGTTTGGATTGCCCAAAGGCCAAGGTCTTGATCTTATCCAGACGCGGATCGAGAGTCTCTTGCGAGATGGGAACGGGAGCGGTTGCCCGCTCGTTTACTTCAGCGGCGGTGGAAGCGATTGGGCCGGACCTCGCATGATCATTTGCGGGCCTTGCGGGCGCGGAGCGTACCGGCTGAGGCGGCGGCTGGGTCCTCTTTTCGGAGCTTACGGAAGGGCTTGCGAAGCGCTCGGGCGACTTTGCCCCTGCTTTGGGATCTTCAGCCGGCTGGCTGCCGCGCAAACCCCCAAGAAGCTTTTCAATCGGCGTCAGCTTCCGGACGTGCGCCATTTTCAGCAGGGCAAGTTCCAGTTGGAACCGGGGGTTTAGCGCATAGCGCATTTCGCCCTCAGCGCGGATCAAAATCTGGAAGAACCGAGCAAGGTCTTCTTCACTGAAACGCTCCGTGAGCCGTGCCAGATGGGCGCGCTCGCTCTCAGCCAGTTGCAGCAAGGGGCTTTTGGAGCCGCAACTTTTGGCAACCGCCAGATTGCGAATGTAGCGAGTGAATTCGCCGCAAAAATGATTCAGCTCGTACCCTTCGGTGGAGAGCCGGTCCACGGTTTCAAGAACCTGCCTGGTGTTTCCAGCGTCGATGGCTTCCACCAGTTCCACCAGCACCTGGCTGGGAACCACGCCCAGCAGTTGGCGCACGTGCGATTCCTCCAGCCGCTTGCCGCTCGAGGCGATGGCTTGGTCCAGCAGAGAAAGGGCATCGCGCAAGCTTCCCTCGGCCGCCTCGGCCACGGCGCTCAGGGCGCCTTCGTCAGCCTCGATTTGCTCCTTGTTCAACACCCATTCCAGCCGCTCCCGAATTTCGGAGTAGTCGAGCAGTCGAAAGGAAAAATGCTGGCAGCGAGATTGAATGGTGGTGGGCAGTTTGTGGGCTTCCGTGGTGCAGAGCACAAACAGCGACCGCGGCGGCGGCTCTTCCAGTGTTTTCAGCAGAGCGTTGAAGGCCTCCGTGGTCAGCATGTGCGCTTCATCAATAATAAAAACTTTGTAGGGATCGCGCGCCGGCAGGTATCGCACGTTTTCGCGGAGTTCACGGATTTCATCGATCCCGCGGTTGGAGGCAGCGTCAATCTCAAACACGTCAACGGAATTTCCTTGAGCGATTTCCAGGCAGGAGGGGCACTCGCCGCAGGGAGAAACGGTGGGACCTTTTATGCAGTTCAAGGATTTTGCCAGGATGCGCGCCGTCGTCGTTTTGCCCACGCCGCGCCCGCCTGAAAAGATGTATCCGTGGGCGACACGCTTGTTGAGGACGGCATTTTTGAGCGTATCGATGATCAGGCGTTGTCCGGCGACTTCATCAAAAATCTGGGGCCGGTATTTACGGGCGATAACTTGATAGGACATAAGAACAGGGGCTAGTAGAGCCTGGAATTTGGGATCGAATGATTGGGGCCTGGGGGCAAAGCCTGGTCCATCTGCCGAACCCCAATTCCTGACCCCTCATCCCGAAAATTGGGTCAGACTTCGGGTTGATCTGCGGCACACAAAGCGGCTCGCTACCGTTGCTTCCTTCCGGACCTGGCGGGGTTCACGAACATTTGTTGCACAGAGCCCGAAGTCTGATATCTTGTCAAGCCGCTTCCTTAACTTGCAGCGGAGTTCCTGACCCAATTAGCGTAACATGTTGAACCCGCCCGCGTCGATAATCTTGGTTTTCGAGGAAGCCGGTCATAGCCGGCTTGATTTTTTTGAACCGATTGCTTACCGTTGTTATCATACGTGGGGCTTTAGTTGGTTTGTAAACAGGGGGACGCACATCCGAGAGGGCAACTCAACCTTGTTGAGGTCGCCCCTACTGGAGGATACGAATGGATAAGAAACGAGCAATTCAGGCGCTGATGATTGCGTTTACGGTGATAACCCTGATCGGGTGCCAGTCCGGCAGCCAGAATCAGGGCGGTGCCGAGGATTCCCCCTCGACGAGCGCGGCCTCAAGCCCCGCTGCCGGCGCCAACCCAAGTTCAAGCCGCCCGGCCTTGCAGCGAAGGTCCGAGGCTCCTGCTCAAGCGGCCCCTGTGACTCAAACGATCACTGTCCCAGCCGGGACCGAGATTCATATCCGGCTGAGTTCCGGGATCAGCTCCGCCACGGCCTCTTCGGGCAACGGCTTTCAGGGTTCGCTTACTGAGCCCCTGGTCGTCAATGGTGTCACGGTAGCTGCAAGGGGAAGCGTGGTTAACGGCCAGGTAACCAGCGCCGTGAGTTCAGGCAGGCTTAAGCGCCCCGCAGAACTCTCCCTTGTGCTAACCTCCATCACTCCCGAAGGCGGACAGCAGACTCCGATCTCGACCCATACCTGGAGCGTGTCCGGCAAGTCCCACAAGAAGCGTGACATTGTAATGATCGGCGGCGGCACCGGACTCGGAGCGGCCATCGGAGCGATTGCCGGCGGCGGCAAAGGAGCAGCGATTGGGGGCTTGGTGGGCGCGGCGGCCGGCACTGGCGGAGCCTATGCTACTGGGAAGAAGGAAATCGAACTTCCGGCTGAAGCCAGGCTCACTTTCAGGCTGAGTTCGGCGGCTGCCTTTACCGTTATGAAGGCTGGCTAGCCGCAAGGCTTTGGTCTTCGTTTTGTCAGCGCGTTTGGAACCCGCCGCTCTGCAGGAGCATGCTTGAGAGCGGCGGGGAGTCCTAGGGCTTCGACTCCCTTGAAGTTGAAGCGGAAAATGGCTCGGAGATTTTGCGCTTGAGATCTTCCAGTTCTTTGCGCAGGCGGGCCTGTCGCCTGCTGAGGTTCCAGACGTAAAGAATAAAGATGAGCCACGTAAACGCATAAGCAAGAAACAAGTATTTGTTAACCACGCTAGTCCTCCGAAGCCCTGAACGCCAGAATGTGGCGGATGTCTCCCAGTTCTCGCCGCATCTGCGCCAGTCCCAGCCGCACGCGAAGCAACAGGAAAAACAGGAACACGAAAGCTACCCAACTGACCAGCAGCGTAGCCAGCATCCTCGGGTCAAGCCCTGAATTGGGTCCGCCCCCAATCACTGGCTGCGGATGCTGTGTTCTCCACCAGCGGATCGCCATGTAGTCGATGATGACGTCCACAAAACCGATAACGCCCACAACCGCGCAGAGGTTTGCCGCGCGCGCGGGATTGATGAGATAGTTCCGCAGCATTAAATAGGCCACGTAGAGCAGCCAGAGCAGGAAAGTGAGCGTCAGGCGTGCATCCCAGGTCCACCAGATTCCCCAGGCGGGTTTGGCCCAAAGAGGGCCGGTGACCAACACGCTGGTGCAGAAAATAAATCCTACCTCCGCTGTAGAACTCGCCAGTTCGTCCGCAAACTGCGAACGCTTCCACAGGTAGACGATGCTGGAAACAAAGATGATGATAAAACCCAATAAGGCCGTCCAGGCGGCAGGCACGTGGATGTAAAAAATGCGCTGCACCTCTCCCATCGTCATTTCTTCAGGCGCGTAAAGAAAGATCATGTAGAGCGCCACGAACAATGCGGCAAGCGTCAAAGCCAGGTGCACCGAGATTGGAAACTTTTTCTTCATGGAATGTCCCTCGTGCCGGCCGCCGCCAAGCGTGGAAATCAGCCTCTTGCCTTCGGACCGAGACGCACAACGAAAAAACGCCGGCTACTCTTCCAGAACATATTCAAAAAGCAGAAACGATGCAATCGTAAAAACCAGGCTGATACCCGCCACCCTTGCAACGCCTCCCAACCAGTTGCCACTCGGATTGCCGCGCAGAGCGCCCGATGTCGAGTCAATCGAAAGCATCAGAATCCAGAAGGCGATGGGAAACTGCAGGACTGTGAGCATCACTTCGCGCATTCGGGTGTTGGCGGCGATGGCGCCAAAAATCGTGCCCAGCGCGGCGTAGCCAAGCGTGCCGAAAAAGGCGATCAGAACCAGTTGTCCCAGTGCCGGCAGGAAAGAGATGTTATACCAAAGCGCCGCCGCAAAAACCATGACCACTTCCGCCACGCCGAGAAATACCAGATTGGCTAGCATCTTGCCGAGGAAGATCAGGCTGGGGTCTACGGGCGCCAGCGTCATGCCCTCAAGACAAGCGTTATCCCGTTCTGACGCGAACGACCGGTTGAAGCCCAGAACGCCGGCGAACGCAATCGCCACCCAAAGGACGGACGGAAGCAGCCGCAGAGTCTCTTCCCGAGCCCCTTCAAAAGCAAAATTGAAAAGAAACACGATGAGCAGTCCAAAGACGCACATCGAAGCGAGGGTCTCGCGGTTGCGCCACTCGATGCGAAGGTCCTTGGAAAAAATGTTCCAGACGATTTTCAGACTAACCATCGGCTTCCTGTTCCGCAGTCCGCACGATTCCCAGGCTCTTAAAGGGCGCAATTGCCAAGGGGCCGTCGTAGCGCACCCGTCCCGCCTTGAGCGCGATAAGGCGCTCGGCCAGCGCCGCTCCCTGCTCAAAGTCGTGGGTTGAGAACAGCAGAGCTCTCCCTTGTTCCGGCAGTTGCCGCAGAAGTGTTTCCAGATTTTTCACCGACTGGCTGTCAAGGCCCGTGAAGGGTTCGTCGAGAAGAACAAAATCCGGGTCATGCAGGAAGGCACGCGCCAGCGCCGCTCGCTGCTGCAAACCGCGCGAGAGATCTCGGACGTAAACTGCGCTGCGTTCGCGCATATTGAACAGGTCCAGGGCGGCGTCAATTTTCCTCTCAAGGCTGTTGAGCCCGAAGAGCTTTCCAAAGAATTGGAGATTTTCTCGAACCGTGAGTTCGCCGTACAGGAACGTGGTGTGAGAAACAAATCCGATCGAAGCCTTGGCTTGCGTTCCGTCGCGCTCAATATCCCTGCCGTCGAAAAGAACCTGCCCCGAAGAGGGCCGAGCCAGCGAAGTGAGCATCCTCAAAAGCGTTGTCTTTCCGGCGCCGTTCGGACCATACAGAAAGGCTGACTCCCCGCGGCGGAGGCTGAGCGAAACTTCTTTCAGCGCGGCAAGGTCTCCGAAAAACTTCGTGAGGCTGCGGGTTTCGAGCATGAGGTTACTGGTTTGTTTTGCGAGCGGCAAGGCCCGGGGGCGTCCTGGGTGGCTCTTTTTTTAAGATCGCCACTGCCTTGGCCTTCAACTCCAGGCGCTCTTTCCAGTATTGCTTTTCCGGAAGCTTGCCGGCGGAGAACAACTCGTCTAAATCCGCAATGGAATTCAAGAGAGTTTCCATCTTGGCTTGAAATTTTTTCTGAACAGGACTCCCGTGCTGCTTTGCTTTCCACCGCGGGTATTCCTTGGCGACGCGAATACCCAGCGCCCAGAGCAGGACCAGCAGAAAGCACAACAGCAGCGGAACCCCCACGGCGGATACCGAATCCGGAACTACCTTGACCGTCGACTGTTCCTGCTCGGCGCTGGCCTGCGGGGAAGCCGCAGCGGCTTCTCCCGAGACTTCAGCGGCCAGTGGAGTGCCTGCGGCCAGTTTTTGTGCTTCCAGCTTCTGGCTACCGCTTTCGGCGTCTTTGCCGGCAGGGCTGAAAAGCTTTGAGGTCACCGCAAGGTCCGCAGGCAGGACAAAAAGCTGGGCGCGTTCAATAGGATAAGGGATGCTATCGGCCAGCGAGATCTTATCCTGATAATCGGAGTCGTAGGCCACCATCACCACGGTGAGCCCCGGCTTTAAGGCGTAGTTAATATAAAAATCGCCGGGCGACTTTCCGTTCTCAGCCGTCTGAGGCAACGGCATATTCATCAGTCCGGCGACGGCTACCGTGGGGTTCTTGATCTCGGGTGGAACGTGAAAGAAAAAAGTGCCGTTCGAATTGGCATAGGCCCGCCGGAGCGGGTTGTCGATGGCGAAGAGGTCCTGCACGTGGGCCTGCGTTCCCTCTGCTCGAACAATAACCCGGGCGGAAGTCGCTCGCAACGCGGGTTTTTGGTGGGTAGAATCGTAGACCGTGATTCCGACGAGCGCGTTTCCGCTGGAATCAAACTTCACCGGCGCATGGTAATCCACGCCTTCGTACGTCGCTTGCAGCAGATAAAATCCGTTCGTATTGATCTGGTTGTTGTAAAGGGCAAACCGGCCGTGCGCATCGGTTGTGGCTTCTCCCACCACGGCCATGCCGGCTTGCGGGCTGATCACTTCCACCTTTTGTCCGGTCAGCGGCCGATTTGTGGTGCCGTTGGTGATTTGCCCTTGAATCCTGGCCGCCGCCGATAGCGCGGGAACGCCCAGCAGGATGACAAGAACCGGGATAAAAACCAGAGGTCTGACTGTTGTTCTTCTCATGTTGGGTTCAAAAACTTGGTTCGTGCTGCGTTCTCTCGGCCGTAGCGCCGGGCTTGATGCCTGGCATGCCATCCTAAAAGGGTGGAGCTACTTAGGAGCTTGCTGAGGAAGCTTGGTCCCGCAATTGCCGCAAAATTTCACGGGCAAGGGATTCTCAAAGCCGCAGCCGGGACAAGTATAAGGATCGTGGGGTTGTTGTTTCCTTTGTGCGCGGCGTGCCGCCACTTGCCGCTCAATCAGCACGTCGTTCTCGGTCACTTCCTCCTGCTCCTGGGACGCCAACATCAGTTGAGCGGCCTCGGCAAGATGGTTCTCCCGCAGCGCCTGGTAGTCTTCCGGCGAGATTTTTCCGGCCTTAAACTCAAAGTCCAGATCCTGAAGGTTTTCGTAAACTACCATCCGCCGCCGCTTCAAGTCTGTGAGCGGAGTGATATCGATGGGCAAAGCTCCTTCGCCCGGACTTTCCGGGGCAAGCAGAGGCGCAGCCACGAACGCAGCCATGCCAATCACGAGCAGGATTGCAACACCCAATACCATCTTGATCCTCTGAGCCTTTCCGAATCTGCTTTTGGCAGCCGATCATCCGCCAAACTTTTTCATTTCTTCTTCCACCGCCGCGCGGACTTTGTCGTCCATCGGGGCAGTAGGTGTTGCCGGCGCGAGGGCGGGTCTCCGCCACCGGCGCACAATGGTGATGGCGGCGAACAATCCGATGATCAGCCCTACCCCCGGTAAAATCCACGCGGTCAGGTTAAAGCCTTGGGTTGGCGGACTGGCAAGAACCTTTAGGCCGTAACGGGCGACCAGATCCTGTAGAATGGCCGGCTCGGCCTTGCCTTGCGCCAAGTCCGTGCGGATGATCTTATGCATTTCCGACTTGACGGGGCAGTTCTCGTGCGGACAGTGGTTCAAGGCCGTAACGCACCCGCACATGCAATAAAGGTTATTGCCGATGTCCTTTTCAACCTGTTCGGGGCTGCCCGCCGCCGTTGCGATGTTGATAAAAACAAGGCTAAGGATCAGCGCCCGCAGAAGTTTTCTAGAGGACGTGATGGGCTTCAAGAGCCTCCTCTTGGGTCTTGCGGATTTCGTCCATCTGGCGTTCAACCCGGCTGGGGAAAAGCGCCAGAATGGTTCCTAAAAGAACCACCAGCCCGCCGATCCATACCCATTGCACGAGGGGGTTGATAATCACGTGGATGAGGACCTTGCCACTATCGGGGTCCTGTCCGGCCAGCACCACGTAAAGATCCCGTGCTAGGTTAGTCCGCAGAGCGATGTGGCTCAAAGCCTCCTGGCTGGCCATATAGACGCGCTTTTGCGGCCGCATTTCGCCGAGCGCCCGCCCGTCCCTGGTTACGGACAATATGGCGGTTTCATAGGTGTAGTTGGCATGCTGTCCGGAGGTAAGGCCTTCGCATCGGATCAGGTAATCTTTTGCCTGCAACAGGTCGCCTGGCCCCATCAGTTTCTGGGTTTCAAACCGGAACGCCTGTCCTGCAAATCCCACAAAGAGCAGCACGATGCCCAAGTGGACGATATACCCTCCGTAGCGGCGCGTATTCCGCATGGTCAGGTTGTAGACCGCCGAGAAGAAGTTTTCTTTGCTGATCTTCATCCGGGTGCGCGCGCCTTTGTAAAACTCGCCCAGGATGCTGGCAATGACGAAGGCGCACAGGAACAAGGACATCCAGGTATAGAGGCGGTGGATACCCGCCCAGAAGAGATATCCTCCAACCACTCCCGCGAAAATCAGCGGGATAGTGAAGTTGCGTTTGATGCTTTGAAAGGAGGTTTTGCGCCAGGCCAGCAGCGGGCCAGCCCCTGTCAGGAATAGAAGCAGCAGGCCGATTGGAATCATCACCCGGTTGAAGAACGGCGGGCCGACAGTAACCGTCTGGTTCTCCACGGCCTTGGAAATGACCGGGAAAATGGTTCCCCAGAGCACGGCCAGCACGGCCGCCAGCAGAATCCAGTTGTTGAATAGGAAACCGCTCTCGCGTGAGACGATGGAGTCCAGCCGGTTATCGCTCTTGAGAAAGTCCAAACGCAGGAACAAGACGGTTAACGAAAACGCTGCGATGATGGCAAGAAACACGGAGAACCAAGGGCCGATATCCGACTTCGCAAAGGCATGGACGGAAGAGATGATCCCGCTGCGCGTCAGGAAGGTTCCGAAAATCGACAGGAAGAAAGTCAGGATGATCAACACCATGTTCCAGACTTTCAGCATTCCGCGCTTTTCCTGGATCATTACGGAGTGGAGGAAGGCGGTTCCCGCAAGCCACGGCAGCAGAGAGGCGTTCTCCACCGGGTCCCAGGCCCAGTACCCTCCCCATCCGAGAACGTGATAGGCCCATTGCCCTCCCAAAAGGATGCCTGTACCCAGAAACATCCAGGGCACCATGGTCCAGCGGCGTGTCACCCGGATCCAGTTATCGCCCAATTGCCGCGTCATCAGCGCTGACATCGCAAAGGCGAAGGGAATAGCCATCCCGACGTATCCGAGATAAAGCATCGGCGGATGGATGACCATCGAGTGGAATTGCAGGGAAGGATTCAGCCCGTTGCCGTCCGCGGGAGTAAAAGGAGTAGTTCCGCTGGCGCTGACCAGAGACAGTTGGGTGAATGGGTTCGCCACCCAGAAGGTAATCAGGGAGAAAAACGTCCCAACGCCCATGCAGATGGAAATCACGTAGGGCATCAGTTGGCGGTTCTTCCGCCGGTTCATCCAAACCGCTATCCCGGCGTAAATCGACAGCAGCCAGGTCCAAAACAGCAAAGACCCTTCCTGGCCCGCCCAAAGGACGGGGATCTTGTACATCAGCGGGAGGGCAATGCTTGAATGGGAAGCAACGTAAGCACTGTGGAAATCATTGGTCAGGATCAGGTATTCGAGGGAGGCCACCGCTACCGTGATCATGACGAAGAAGCCAAGGACGGCGCGCTGTGCGCTCTTCAGCATCCGGGGGCTGCGCAGCTTTCCCGCCACCGCTCCGGCGACCACGCCGTATATTGCAAAAGCCAGCGCGGCGATGAGTCCAACACTGCCTACTTGATTCATGGTCGCTAAACTCCCCTTGCCCTGAAGAGCAATTCCATGGCATGAGATGAGAGGTTGATGGTGACGGAAAAGATCGCGTTAAACCTCATGCTTCATGTTACTTCGGCAAACTGTATGAGGCCACCTTGGAAGTCTCAGCCGCTGGTTTTGGAGCGGGAGGCACGGCTTTATATTTAGAGGCGCACTTCGCCTGGACATTTTGGGCGCGGAATGTTCCATCGGTTAAGTAGTTTCCCTCGACGATGGCCTTTGCGCCGCCCTTGAAATCATCCGGCAGACTGGCTGTCCCGACGTAGGTAACTGGAATCGATTCATTGTCCTGCGAGAGTCGAAAGGTCAAAGTTTCGCCGTTTCGCTGAATGCTTCCCGGCGCAATCGTGCCGCCGACGCGCACGTGCTGGTGAGTAACCTTGCCGCTGGTTAGTTCCTTTACGGTTACATAGTATGTTTTGGACTGCTGAAAGCCCGATACGGCCTCCCAGCCCACCACCGCCAGGATGACGGCGATCCCAATTCCGAACTTCAGCTTCCTGTTAGGCACGAATTTGGCCTCCTTACCCTGTGAGGCGCGGCTTCAGTGGGATTTTCGTCCTCGCAAGGCTGGAAATCCCAATTTTGCACCCTCGTGGGGGCTGAGTCAATGCAATTCGGTCCCTGTCTAGTTCCTGCTATACCTTCCAAATTCTAAAGCGGACAGACGTCGACTTTCTGTGACCTAAATCACACTACTCGGCCTCTTTTATGATGTCGGTCAATGCAGCTTGCTTCCTTGGCGGTAACATTCTTTGTTTCCTACCCCTTGGAAGCGATATATAATTGCCCCCTTGCTAGGCCACGCTAAGCTTTCCCCGAAAAGTGCGGCGGTTTGGGAAACGCAATCGCGCACCTGCCTGGAGGAAATCAAATGTCCAAATGGACAAGGCGCAATTTCTTAAAAACCGGAGTCGCGGCTTCCGCTGGCGCCACTTCTCTTTTACCATCCGGAACTCGAATTCTCGGTGGGCAGACTCCTTCTGCGTTGGATCGGGAGCGGCCTGCTTCCGCGCATACGCCGCGTGAACGTGCCTTGCTCGATTTCAAATGGCGGTTTCATTTGGGCCATGCGGACGATCCCGCTCAGGATTTCGATTTTGGCCGAGAGCATGAGTTCCAAAAGACTGGGGACTTTTTTAAACCTTCGCATCCAGATTTTGACGACAGTGACTGGCGGGCCATCGACCTTCCTCATGATTGGGCGGTGGAACTGCCCTTCCACGAGGATCCGTGGCTTACCACCCACGGTTCAAAGCCTCTCGGCAGAACCTATCCGGCCACCAGCATCGGATGGTACCGTCGGGTGTTTGACGTTCCTACGGGTGACTTGGGCAAGTGCCTCAGCATTGAATTCGACGGCGTTTTCCGCGACTCGATGGTTGCGCTCAACGGTAATTTCCTGGGGCGCAATATCAGCGGTTACGCGCCTTTTCGCTATGACATCACCGACCACGCCAACTATGGCGGCAAGAACGTTCTGGTCGTGCGCGTCGACGCCACAGAATTTGAAGGCTGGTGGTACGAGGGCGCGGGAATTTACCGGCACGTCTGGCTGGTGAAGACGCATCCTCTGCACGTCCCGCAGTGGGGAACCTTTGTAACCTCTGAAGTGCACGACGGCAAGGCGACGATCGCGATTTCGACGGAAGTCAGCAACCACCAGGACCCTGATGCCGAATGCCGGGTTGTCTCCACAATTTTTGATGACGATGGAAGGGCTGTTGTCACAGCACCCTCCGCAACCGTGTCGATTTCCGGCTGGAGACACCGGGAAGTCCGGCAAAAAGTTCGGGTCAGCGATCCCCGGCTCTGGTCGCTAGAAACGCCTCATCTCTATACATTGGTAACAACCCTCGAGGCCGGCGGCGTGACGGTTGACCGTTACGCGACGCCGTTCGGAATCCGGACCATCCATTTTGACCCTGACAAGGGCTTCTTCCTGAACGGCAAATCGGTGAAGGTCAAGGGAACCTGCAATCACCAGGATCATGCCGGCGTGGGCATCGCTTTGCCTGACCGGCTCCAGTATTACCGCATCGCAAGGCTCAAGGGGATGGGCTCGAACGGCCTTCGCACGTCGCACAACGCGCCCACGCCCGAGTTGATGGACGCCTGCGACCGGCTCGGCATGCTGGTGATGGATGAGACGCGAATGTTTTCATCGGCGCCGGAAGGTCTCAGCCAGTTGAGCCGATTGGTTCGCCGGGACCGCAACCATCCCTGTGTCATTTTGTGGTCGACCGGCAATGAAGAGCCTGAGCAAGGCACCGAGCGCGGAGCGCGCGTTTGCGCCACCATGAAAAGGCTGATCAAACGCCTTGACCCAACCCGGCCGATTACGCAGGCGATGAGCGGCGGATGGGGGAAAGGCATTTCCGCCGTGGTGGATGTCCAAGGCTTCAATTACCACGCCAACCAGCATTACAACTACATGATTGATGATTTCCACCGCGAGTTTCCCGCGAAGCCCTCGATCGGCTCGGAGGATGGCAGCACGCTCTCCACGCGCGGGATCTATTCGAATGATAAGGCCAAAGGCTACGTTTGGGCTTACGACCTGAGTCTCCATGACGGCTGGCCCACGCCGGCGGAAGGGTGGTGGCCCACTTTCGACGATCGGGAGTTCCTTTCGGGCGCCTTTGTGTGGACGGGGTTCGATTATCGTGGCGAACCCACGCCGTATGGATGGCCCTGCATCAGTTCCCAGTTCGGGATTCTGGACACCTGCGGTTTTCCCAAGGACAACTATTATTATTTTAAGTCATGGTGGGGCGAGAAGCCCGTGCTGCACCTTTTCCCGCATTGGAACTGGCCGGGCAAGGATGGGCAGGAAATCGACGTGTGGTGTTACAGCAACCTGGAGAAGATTGAGCTGTTCCTGAACGGGAAAAGCCTGGGGGCGCAGACCATGAAGCGCGACTCGCACGTGGAGTGGAAAGTTAAGTACACGCCCGGCGTTATTGAAGCTCGCGGCTACCGGAACGGGCGGCTTGTGCTTACGGACAGATGGGAAACCACAGGCGCCCCGGCCAGGATCGTGCTCCAGCCGGACCGGCGGCGGATTGCGGCGGATGGCGAGGACGTTTCAGTCCTTGCCGTGAGCGTAGTGGACGCCAAGGGGCGAGTGGTTCCGCTGGCTGATAACGAGATCGAGTTCCAGGTTTCCGGCAATGGCAAAGTGATCGGCGTGGGCAACGGCAATCCCAGCAGCCACGAAGCGGATAAAGCGCGCCAGCGGCGCGCCTTCAACGGGCTGTGCGTGGCGATTGTCCAATCCGCCAAGCAAGCCGGCGAGATCGAGGTGCTCGCAACGTCACCTGGACTCGAATCTGCCACGGGCGCGATTCAGTGCGAGCGGGTGGCGCCGCGGCCCGCTGTGGCTTGAGCACGGTTTGGCGCGGGACGGCGAGTAACCCGTCATGCCGCGCCGACCGCAGGTTCGCATCAATCCGAAAGAGTTGTGGCGCTCTCGGCGGCGTAGTGCTTAAAATTGCCGAAGGCCCCAGGGTCTACGGATGAGTTGTGATTTCTTCAAAAGGAGTCAGATGATGGATCGTTCCACGAAGCTCGAGTTCCGCCGGTTCGTATGGGCCTTCCTGCCGGTTTTGCTTTTATGGAGCAGCCTCGCGATCGCTGCCGATCCGGCCGCCGTCAAAGTCGATTGGTCGCGCGTCGATCGCGTTTCCAAAACGACGGCCACGCTGCAAGTTGTCGTCAACCCCCCGCTGCGGCGGACGTCGCCCATCCACGACCAGTATTTCCGCAACCTGAAGAGCCTCGATTGCGATTACGTTCGTTACGTTCCCTGGCTGCCCTACCCAAAACTGGGCGTTGCCGAGCTTGAACCTCCAAAGAACGGGAAGACTTCCTGGGATTTTTCGCTGATTGATCCCATGACCGAAGATTTTATGAAGGCCACGGCGGGTCATTCGGTGATTTTGAATTTCAGCACCATTCCCCAATGGATGTTTAAGACGCCGAAGCCCGTGACTTATCCTTCCGACCCGGATCAGGTTGATTGGAACTATGAGCAGGGCACCGAATTGCGCGATCCCAGCATGAAGGAAGTGGCGGACTACTATCAGCGCCTGGCGGGTTGGTACTTGAAAGGCGGGTTTACGGATGAATACGGCAAACGCCACGTATCCGGCCACCATTACAAAATTGAATATTGGGAAGTGCTCAACGAGATGGAGCACCATATGTCCCCGGTGTTTTACACGCGACTCTACGACGCGATTGTAACCGCCGTTCGCAAGGTGGACCCGAATTTGAAATTTGTCGGTTTGGCTTTGGGAGGAACATCACCCGGCCCCGATTTTTCAGATCCCGTCCCTGAATATTTCGAGTATTTCCTGAACCATAAGAACCATAAGCCCGG
>JAJYHU010000387.1:14400-14979 GCA_021784615.1 Acidobacteriota bacterium
ATTATTTTCTGGATGAAGTTCGATATATCGAGGTGATCCGCAAACGGTTATCCCCCGAAACCAAAACCGACGTCGACGAGCTTGGGGTCATTTTGCCTCACGACAACGTCATGCCTCGCGGGCCGATCCCGAATTCCTATTGGAATCTTTGCGCGGCCATGTACGCTTATCTTTACGCGCGGCTCAGCCAGTTGGGAATCGACGTGATCGGCGAATCGCAGTTTGTAGGGTATCCATCGCAATTCCCGAGCGTCTCCATGACCAATTGGAAAACCGGCCAGCTTAACGCGCGCGGCTGGGTTCTGAAGCTGCTGCGGGACAACTTCGGTCCGGGCGACAAGCTGATTCATACTTCCATTCATTCGCAGGAGGTTTTCGCGCAGGGCTTTTTGACTCCTGCGGGCGTGCACAAGGTGTTGCTGGTCAATAAACGCAACCGCGATATCGAGGTCTTGCTTCCGGGAGCTTCGCAGGCGGCCGAGCAAGTGGTGGATCAGACTACGCGTGATAATCCTCCGGCCTCCGTTCGCCTTGCGGGCGATACGATTACCTTGAAGGGGTTTGCGGTAGCGGTGGTCA
>JAJYHU010000081.1 GCA_021784615.1 Acidobacteriota bacterium
GCTCTTCAATTAACTCATAGCCCTTTGTCTGGTATTGGCCCCCGAAAGAATTCGGGTATGACCGCCGCTGGATGGCATTCTCCGCAAACGAGGTGGCCACAAACCCCGCACCGGTCAGGGTCTTGATCTGGCGAATCTCAGAGCCAAGCGTCGAAAGGAAAAGCTGCTCAATGCGGCAGAAATCCATAGCCGCTTCCGCCAAGGTCACGCCTCGAACCCTTCGCAATTCGGCATCAACCTTGAGCATCAAATCCAGACAACTTGAAACCGGCACCAGAAAGGGGTCGATGCGGCAAGCGCCCTCCCATTGATCGATGGTTTTCTCTTCCGGGGCCAGGACAACATCCTGCTTTTTGACCAGCGCGCTCGCTCGCGCGATCTCCACCGCCTTGGCTGCGGCGCGGTCAATACTGCCATTTGATAAGTCGTCGGTCGCTGCAAATCCCCACGCGCCGTCCGCGACAACTCGCACGCCAAGTCCAAACGACTGCGATTCCCGGATCTGGGAAGTCTCGCCGTTCTTGGTTGCCAGATAGCGTTGGCGGATGTCCATCACCCGCACGTCGGCGTAGGTCGAACCCTGAGCCGTTGCCGTATCGATTGCGCGTTGGCCGAACTTTTTCATTACAAAACCCTATTTCTCAGGGGAATTCCCTGATGTTAATCCGGCCGGAATAAGGGAGTTTTTGCAAAGCCGAATTCTGCATGCTACGGATCATCACTTGTAAGGGCAACTCGCATCAGGCAAGAAGGCCACGGCCCGAGCGCGAAAACTCCATCATCGCCGATCCCGTCCTCGCGCTTGCGCTCCCGCATGGACCTCGTGCAGCGGCGGCGGTTATGTCCCTTCCGACCAGGAGGCCAGATACTTGACCTGTTCCGGCGTCAGTACGTCGATGCCGACGCCCATCGCTTCAAGCTTTAACTTGGCAACCATTTCGTCAATGTCCGTCGGAACCGGATAAACGTTGGGTTCGAGCTTCTTGCTGTTCTTAACAATGTGTTCAGCCGAAAGAGCCTGATTGGCAAAACTCATGTCCATGACAACGGCAGGATGTCCTTCGGCCGCCGCCAGGTTGATCAGCCGTCCTTCGCCCAGCAGATAGAGCTTGCGACCGTCGCCCATGGTGTATTCGTCCACGAACTCGCGGACCCGGCGTTTCGACTGAGCAAGCTTTTCAAGCGCTGGAATGTCAATCTCCACGTTAAAGTGGCCTGAGTTCGCAACCACTGCTCCGCTCTTCATCGCTGCAAAGTGTTCGGCCCTCAGCACAGACTTGTTGCCGGTCAGGGTGACAAACACCTCGCCGATTTTTGCGGCTTCCTCCATCGGCATGACGCGCAACCCATCCATGGTGGCTTCAAGCGCCCGCGTCGGGTTCACTTCCGTCACGATAACGTCCGCGCCCAGACCGCGCGCCCGCATGGCGAACCCGCGCCCGCACCATCCATAGCCGACCACCACCACCCGCAAGCCCGCGAACAGCAGATTCGTCGCTCGGATAATACCGTCAATCGTCGATTGCCCGGTGCCATAGCGGTTGTCAAACAGGTGCTTGGTATCCGCGTCGTTAACCGCGATGATAGGATATTTCAGCACGCCATTTTTCGCCATGCTCCGCAACCGGATGACGCCCGTAGTGGTCTCTTCGGTTCCTCCCAGAATTTCGGGAACCAGGTGCTGGCCTTTCGTAAGGATTGTGCTCACCAAGTCGGCGCCGTCATCCATGGTGATCTGCGGTTTATGTTCCAGCGCAGAGAGAATATGCGAGTAATAGGTCTCGTTGTTTTCGCCCTTGATGGAGAAACAGGGGATATGATAATCCTTCACCAGCGAGGCCGCCACATCGTCCTGGGTGCTCAACGGATTTGAAGCGCAGAGCACCACATCGGCGCCCCCGTCACGAAGCGTGATCATCAGGTTGGCCGTCTCTGTAGTCACATGCAGGCACGCTGCGACTCTTATCCCCGCAAGCGGCTTCTCTTCCACAAACCGCTTTCGGATCAGTTCCAGAACCGGCATCCACTGCCCCGCCCACTCAATGCGATTCTTCCCCTTCTCAGCCAGTCCTAAATCCTTAACATCATACGAGCTCTTTTTGGTTGCGGGCATTACAGACCACTCTCCTTCCTTAAAATGGCAGCCTTGTCGGTCCGCTCCCATGTAAACCCCGGTTCGAGTCTTCCGAAATGGCCATACGCTGCTGTTTTCTGGTAAATGGGACGAAGCAGATCAAGGGACTCAATAATCTGCCGCAGCGGCAAAAGAAAGTGCTTGCGGATAAGTTCGACCAACTGCCCATTCTTCATCTTTCCCGTTCCGAACGTGTCAATCATCACGGAAACCGGCTCCGCCACGCCGATCGCATACGCCAGTTGAACTTCCGCGTGAGTCGCCAAACCCGATGCAACAACATTCTTGGCAATGTAGCGCGCCATATAGGTGGCGGACCGGTCAACTTTCGTCGGGTCCTTGCCTGAAAAAGCCCCACCACCGTGGCGCGCCCAGCCTCCGTAGGTGTCCACAATGATCTTTCGTCCGGTCAGTCCCGAATCACCCACCGGCCCTCCGGTTACAAACCTTCCCGTGGGATTGATGTGGTACTTGGTTTTTTCATCCATCATCTCCGCCGGGATCACGGGCTTAATGACACATTCGATAATTCCCTCGTGAAGTTTTTCGTTCGAGACGCTTCCGGAGTGCTGCGAAGAAACCACAACGGCGTCCACCCGAAGGGGCTTCAGCCCTTCATACTCGACGGTAACCTGCGACTTGCCGTCGGGGCGGAGGAATTCCAGCGTATTGTTTTTGCGAACTTCAGTGAGGCGCTGGCAAAGCCGCTGAGCCAGAGTAATCGGCAGGGGCATCAACTCTTTTGTGTCGTTGCAGGCATAACCGAACATCAGCCCCTGGTCTCCGGCTCCCCCCGTTGAAACTCCCATGTCAATATCCGGGCTTTGCCGAGTCAGGTTGACGTGAATCTTGCAGCCCTCGGCGGTAAAGCCGCCGTCGGGGTCGGTGTAGCCAATCGAGTTGATCACCTTCCGCACGATGTTGTCGATGTCAGGCTTGGCAGTGGTGGTGATTTCTCCGATGACGTAGACGTCCTGATCCTTGGCCATCGATTCGCACGCAACGCGCCCCTTCGGATCTTCAGCAAGCACCGCGTCGAGCACGGCATCGGAGATTTGGTCACAAACTTTGTCGGGATGGCCTTCCGTCACCGACTCGGACGTAAACAGGTAGTGATGATCAATCCCAGCCACGCGAATCTCCTTCTTCACTGCGCAGAATTGCGTCCCCAGTACAAACTTTGAAGGCTAGCATACGCCCTCGGAAAGCGTCAACCATTTCACGGCAATTGAGACTTCCTCAACAGTGAACGGAGCCCATTCAAGGGTCAGCAGTTTCTTATGCATGCCCAGCGGCAAAGCGCTCCGAATTCAAAAAACACGATCCCTGCCCGGCCTGCCAGGCGCCTTCCTAACCCTGGACATCACATTGCCTACCCCGCTTTGCTCAAAGTGCGCCGGGACGCCAGGTAGGACTGGATAAAAGGATCAATGTCGCCGTCGAGTACACGCTCAGCGTCTCCGATTTCAAATTTGGTGCGATGGTCCTTCACCATCCGGTAGGGATGCAACACATAGGACCGGATCTGGTTGCCGAAAGCGATTTCGCCCTTGGAGTCCTCAACCTTCTGCGCCGCCTCGCGGCGTTTTTGCAGTTCCAGTTCGTAGAGCCGCGAGCGCAGGAACTTCATGGCCCGCTCGCGGTTGCGATGCTGCGACCGCTCGTTCTGGCACTGCGCGACCGTCCCGGTCGGAATGTGAGTGATGCGGACGGCCGAATCCGTGGTATTAACGTGCTGGCCGCCGGCCCCGGTTGAACGGTAGGTATCAATCTTCAGGTCTTCAGGCTTGATTTCGACGTTAATGGTGTCGTCGATTTCCGGACTGACGTACACCGAAGCGAAGGAGGTATGCCGCCGCGCCGCCTGATCGAAGGGGGAAATGCGCACCAGCCGGTGCACGCCGCTTTCCGCGCTCAGCAGCCCGTAAGCGTATTCACCCGCCACCGTAAAGGTGGCCGACTTCAGCCCCGCTTCTTCTCCGGCCTGATAATCGTTCAACGTGAATTTGAATCCGCGCCGCTCCGCCCACCGCCGGTACATGCGCATCAGCATTTCCGCCCAATCCTGCGACTCCGTTCCTCCGGCGCCCGGATGGATCGTCACGATGGCGTTTAGCCGGTCGCTTTCACCGGGCAGCAAGGTGCTTGTTTCCAAGTGGTCGATTTCGCGGCACAGCGTGTCGATCTCAGCGCGAATCTCGTCCGCGACATTTTCACCTTCGCCGGCCAGTTCAAAGTACGCTTCAAGGTCCGCCATTTTGGAAGCGAGCTTTTCATCCGTCTGGAGGGCGTTTTCCAGCCGTTTGCGGTCGGTCAGTATTTTCTGAGATTCTTGCTGGTCTTCCCAAAATTCCGGGCGGGCGATCTGTTTTTCGATCGCGTCAAGCTCCAAGCGCTGTTTTGGAGCGTCAAAGAAAACTCCGAAGTTCTTGGATGCGGCCCTTCAACTGGTCAAATTCCCTTGTTAGTTCTTCGATCACGATTTCTCCTTCTATTTGCGCCACCTTGGTTTCATCGGGAGCGCTCCCGGTCGCCAACCAGTCCGAATCCCGCCGCCAGGATCAATCCCAGCGCGACTCCCACCGAACTCCAGGCAAAAACGTCGCCATGCACGGTATAAAATGTCTTGCCGGCCAGATAACGGAATCTTCCCGTCAAAATCCCGGCCTGATGACGTGGAATTTCTTCCTGCACTCTCCCGTAAGGATCAACAATCGCGGTAATCCCGTCGTTCGTCGACCGCAGCAGGAATCGCCGATTTTCAATCGCCCGAAAGCGCGCCATCTCAAAGTGCTGATAAGGCGCCGACGAATCGCCAAACCAGCCATCGTCAGAGATGTTGACTAAAACGCCCGCCCCGGCGGCGACTATCTTCCGCACCAGTTGCGGAAAGATCGCCTCATAACAGATAAAAACCCCAATTCGTCCTTCGCGAGTGCCGGCAACCCGAATGAGATCTCCGGGAACAAAATCGCCCACTTGTGAGGTGATTTTCCCCACCTTCCCGGGAAATGCCCACCACGGGACATATTCGCCAAAGGGCACTAAGTGAATTTTATCATATTGAAGCAGTTCCCGGCCGTCGGGCGCAAGGATTACGGCGGAGTTCTTTGGCCGGGAGTTCCCTTCCCCCTCAAACGTTATCGTCCCGGCCACAACGTAAGCGTGAGCTTCTTTCGCCATCACTTCCATCGCCCCTCGGAATACGGGATCACGGTTGAAATAAAAGGGCGCCGGATCTTCCGGCCAGACAATCAAGGGTGGATTTTTTGCCAGCGCCTCCGGCGCCTGCGCGGCATTGACGCTCCTTTCCACCAGGGCGTCCATGGGCTCGGGATTAATCCACGGAACCCAATTCTGCGACCCTCCCAATGGAATGTTCGGCTGGGTCAGCAAAGCCACGTCCGGCCCGCTGACGGGCGGCGGGGGAAACAACAAGTGATTGCCGATAACAAGCAACGCCACGCACGCTCCGAGCGCCATCCAGCGAACTTGGGAACCCGGCCCGAGCAAAGCCCAGGCCAGCAAAGCGCTCATGGCCACAGCAACAAACGACAGTCCATACACAGCAGTTACGGAGGCGATCTGCTCAAGGCCCGCGGGCCGAACGGCATAACCCAAAAGATTCCAGGGAAAGCCCGTAAAAAGGTAGGTCCTGGCCAATTCCAGCGCAACCCACAAAAAAGGGCTCAGCAGCAGCGCGGATCCCCGGGAGCGTCGCGCAACTTTGACTTCAATCAAGCCAAACGCGCCATAAAAGGTTGAAAATAGCGCAACAAAGAGCGCCAGCACGCCAACTCCGACCGGGAAGCTTAGCCCCCCATAATGCCGCATGACCCCGACAAACCAGTAGCAACTGCCCGCCAAAAACACCGCTCCCGAACCGTAGCCGAGCAGGAAGCCATAGGCCGGACGCTTTTCAGTGACGAGAACAACGATCAGGGGGACGCAAGCGACCCAGACCAACCAACTCCAGTTGATCCATGGAAAGCAGGCGAACAAAAACGCGCCGCTCAGGCCGCTGGCTGCAAAGCGGACCGCGGGCTTACCGAGCCAATCTGGCAGGGATGGATTGATGGAAGTCATTCCTAAGATGGAGTTCGCCGCTCTCTAGCCCCAAAGATTATGTCGCAGATGTCCGTCTTTCCTGACGATACCCGTCGCAGGCCGAAGTAGAGGAGATCATCAGTGGACGATAAAAGGTTTAAAGCCTTCCTCTTCAAGCTTGTGCAAAGCTCGTTCGGCCTGCGGGCACGAAGCGAACGGGCCCACCTGCACTCGATAGAGGCGCTCACCGGACCGCGAGCCTGTTGGCGGCACCATGAAAACACGATAACGTCGGGCTTCCAGGAGCCTGATCAGCGTAACCGCATCCGCTCTGGTTCTCGAAGCGATCACCTGCACCGCAAAGTGTCCTTTCCTGACGCTTTCAAGGGGACGCTCCGTGCGGACCTTCGCCGGGGGGGAGATTTCCCGCCGGGCGGCGGCCCTCGGTTTTGAACTTGCCGCAGACTCTTGCTCCACGCTCGATGCCGGCTCGGAAGCCGGTTGTTCCAAAGGCTGCGGCCGAACCACCGGCGGCTCGGCGGGCGCCGGCGACACCGACTCCGTCGTCATGCCGGAAGACTCCGGCGGAGTGTTTACAACGGGAGGAATGTTGGTTGCAGGCGTTACGGTCTCGGTTTGGGCGGAAGCCTTTGCCGGGCCGTGGTTATAGCCCACAACGTAGCCCAAGGAGAAGAACACCGCGCACACCGCCACCGCGCCAAGAAAAATCAGAACGAGGTGCCAAGCTGAGAACCCTTTTTCCTCGCGGCGTCGTCGCATTCCGTCTCTCACTTCCCTTCAAAACAGCCTAATCCCCAACTTGCCTGCGGCTCAAGCTTTCTTCGCGTCAGCCTGCCCCGCCGACCCGGCGCTGAATTTTCCCATCAGCGCGGACAACAATTCCACCGGAATCGGGAACACAATCGTGGTGTTCTTTTCGGTTCCCAATTCCGCCAGAGTTTGCAGGTAACGCAAAGTAATCGTGATGGGTTCCACGGCCAGAATCTTTGCGGCATCGGAAAGTTTCTGCGAAGCCTGAAATTCCCCGTCGGCGTTGATGATTTTGGCTCTGCGCTCGCGTTCCGCCTCCGCCTGCCGGGCGATGGCACGCTGCATATCCTGAGGAATATCGACCTGCTTCACCTGAACCTGGCTCACCTTGATTCCCCAGGGTTCGGTCTGCTCGTCAATAATCGTCTGCAAGCGCACATTCAACTTTTCGCGCTGCGAGAGCAAATCATCCAGTTCAACCTCTCCAAGCACCGCCCGCAACGTGGTTGCCGCGAGCTGCTCAATCGAATAGCGATAATTCTTCAGCTCAATCACGGACTTCTGGGCGTTGATCACCCGGTAGAAGAGCACGGCATTGACCTTTACGGAGATGTTGTCGCGCGTAATAATGTCCTGCGCCGGGACGTCCCAGGTGTCAATCCGCAAGGACACCCTCACGACCTTGTCAATGGGCCACCAAATCCAGATCAGTCCAGGTCCCTTGTCCGGGGCTTGTACGCGTCCCAACCGGAACACGACGGCCCGTTCATATTCTCGTAGCACATTCAAGCAAGCGGCAGCGTAGAAAAACAGGATCACCCCAATAATCAGATAATTCATCATGAGCTCCTTTCGATTTCATGGGGAAAGAATCCAGATTCACAATCTCTCGACAGGAATCGTCGGGTTCATCTTGACACACGGCCCGAACCCTTTCCGCGGACTTCTGCTGCGAACAGTCTAGCGGGAATCGTCCACAGGCTCAACAACCAATGTCAGCCCCTCGATCTTGATTACTTTCACCTGCGCGCCAAGCGGAATACGCTGTTCCGCCCGCGCCGCCCACAGCTCCCCGTGAACAAAGACCTTGCCCGCGGGCTCCAGGTCCGTGCGCGCCACGCCCAACGAGTTGATAAGCCCTTCTTCGCCCGTGATCGCTTTCCGCATTTTGGCGGCCCACGCAAACCGCACCAAAAGCACCGTAATCACCGCCAAAGGAAGAGTGACCGCAAGCGACGTGGTCAGGCGGATTCGCGCTCCCGGCCACGGGGAGTTGATCAAAATCATGGAGCCGATCAGCATGGAAACAACTCCGCCCGCAGCCAGGATGCCGTGCGAGGTAAACGCCGCTTCAAGGCCAAAAAGCGTCAGACCAATCAAGATCAGCGCCACGCCCGCGTAATTGATCGGCATCAAATGGAACCCAAACAACCCCAAAACCAGGGAGATGGCTCCAATCACTCCCGGGGCAATCATGCCCGGATGGGTAAACTCCACGTAAAGCCCCAGCAAACCGATTGCGCCCAAAATGAAAGCGATGTTCGGGTCCGCCACCCAGGAAAGAAACTTTTTAAAGCCCGGCATCTTATAGACTTCAATGCGAGCGTCCGCCAGGTGCAGCACGGTGGTGGCGCCATCGAATCGCGTGATCGTCTTTCCATCAAACTGCTTGAAGATGTCTTCCGGCGTATTCGCAATGGCATTGATCAGATTGTTTTTAAGCGCTTCCTGGTCGGTGTAGGAGAGGCTCTTTCGAACTCCTTCTTCCGCAAGCTTGGCGTTACGGCCCCGCCGGTCGGCAATCGACCGCATAAAAGCCGCCGCGTCGTTTTCAATCTTCGTCTCTTCGGTTTTGCCGACGTTCATGCCCCCCATCGTAACCGGATGGGCGGCTCCGGTATTCGTTCCCGGAGCCATGACAGCCACATCGCCTGAGAGCAAAATGAAAAATCCCGCTGAAGCCGCCCGGCTGCCGCTCGGAGCGACATAGGTGATGACCGGCACGCGAGAATTGACGATTGCCCCGATGATCTCCCGCATCGAGTCTTCCAGACCCCCGGGCGTGCTCAATTCGAGCAGGATGGCGCTGGCGTTGATGCGGTTTGCCTCCTTGATTCCCTGAACCACATAGTCGGCGCTGACCGGCTGCACGACGCCGTCCAAATTGATTTCGAGCACGACAGGCGAGGATGGCGCCGCGTGAAGAGGAACGCGGAATACCGCCGCGATCAGCAGGGCGGCCAGCATTGAAATCCACAATCCCGTTGATTTCAAGGTGCGCCTCGGGTCAAAGAAGATGGCTTGCGAGTCCGGTCGAGCAAAGCTTTAGCTTCAACGTTCGACGGCTCAATCCGGAGAACAGCCTGAGCCTGCTTTGCCGCCGCCCTCGCATGCTTCAGTGAAAGATAGGCCTTTGCCAGCCACAAGTGCGCTTGAACGGATTCCTTTTCATTCAACGAGGCTTCCAGTTCCGCGGCGGCCAGCGTGTACTTGCCTTCCCTTTGATAAACCTCGCCAAGCGCAAAGTGCGCCGCGCTGTCCCCGGGAAGCAGCGCGACCGCCTCCGCCAGTTGCTGCTCGGCTTTCGGAAGCCGCCCCGCCGAAAGAAGATCCAAACCCTGTTTCAGGTGAACCTGGCCGTCATCATGAACAACCTGCTTTGGCTGTTCTGCAAGCCGGGTTTCGGTGGCTCGCCGGATGGCCAGCGCCAGCAGCCGGAACGGCCTGCCGTCATACTCCTTCACGATGCGGGGCTGGGGCTTAAAATCAGAGGGTGGATCGTTACGGGTGACCGGATCGTTTGCAGGGTCTTTGCCGCCGCCACCGGAAGGCAATTGGCGGCGGTCCGGTCGATCGCCGCCGCGGTGATTTACGACATACGCCAGCAGCCTGCGGACATCCGGATCCTCCGGCGACAGATGAAGGGCCTTCCGCAGATATTGCGCGCCCTCGCCGTACCTCTGCATCCGCCACAGGCAGACCCCCAGGTTATACAGCAGGTCCGGATTCAATTGATCCTTCTCATAGGCGTTCTGAAAGTCCGCGAGCGCCTGCCCGTCATGGTGAAGAGACAATTCCACAACCCCAAGGTTATTCATCACCGCGCCCAACGGAACTTGCCCGGCAAGCTGCTTCAGAGCTTTCTCGGCCAACACGTCATATCCCAGAAGGTGCTGGTCAATCCCCAATAGGAACAGAGATTCCGAATAGCCTGCGTCGCTGGGAGCAACCATCTGAAGCCACCGGGCCGAACTGGCATAGTCTTTCTGTTCGAAATAATACCGGCCCAGCTGAAAAGCCGAGCGATGGTCGCTTGGGTCCAAAAGCTCGGATTCCCGAAGAAAATGGATCTTGCTTTTGGAATCCGTCGCCAGGATTCCGCGGATGTAGTTCTCAAAGGCGTCAAGGCGCACCGGCGGGAACCGCTGGCTGAAGATCTGTTCGCTCCCGATCGCTTCCCCGGGCTCGTAACGGCTCACAAGTTTCCACGCCAAGCTGGTTTCCAGGCCGGCCATGTCACCCAGGTTGCCCGAAACCCTCACGGGCTGAGAAAGCCGCAGCTTCTCGACATCCAGCCACTGGACCTCGATGGAGAGCTGGTTCTGTTTTACCGAAAAATGACCCACCACTGCCACATTGCTTGCAAGCGCCTGCGCCACCTCATACTCGCTGGCCAGGGTTAAGGAGACATCCGGGGTCAGACCCAATTTCAGGTAGGCGGCGTTTCGCTCCTGCCGTGACAAAACATATCTTGTGGGAGAATTCAAGCGGGTACTCAGAAGGTTCGCGAGGCCCTCCGACATCCACCCCAAGTTGGCCTGCCCGCTCAAGTTTTCCAGTGGAAACACCAGGATGACGCGCGGGGGCACGGCTTTGAGAACGCCCGCAGCCGCCAGCAACAACACAAATAACTTGAAACAATGCCGTTTCATGCCCATTCAACCAACGCAGGCCATTATAGCACTGCCTCTCGGCAGCTTTTGCACCGGCTCAAGCTTCCCTGCCCGCAATGCTACGCGCTCAATTACCTGTACATCCCGTTTTCATTCACTGCCGGGCACGGACTCTTTCGAAACATGGGGCGATGGGGCGGTCCAATCTACGGAGGGTTTGGAGGGCTTTGATTTGAGGGTTTTGAAGGTTCATGCTTTGAGCCGCCGCCTCTGAAAATCGAAAGGAATTTTTTCAGCAAGCCTCCTTTTTTCTGCGGCTGTGGAGGCTTCGGGCTGTTCTCGACAAACGCCGGCTCCTGAGGCTTGCCGGGAGCGGAAGAAGGCGCTTGCGACGGCGCCACGGCGTTCGCCGGCGGATTGGGCGCGTTCTTCGAATGAAAGAACTTGTCCAAGATCCCGCCTACCCGCTCAAGCGGGTTTTGCACCTGTGGTTCAGTCCCCTGGATAAAAACTTCGTCCCGAACCTTGGCGGGGGAATTCTCGGCAACCGCCTTCCCCTGCGCGTCGATGGGAACGCTCACAATGCCCTGGGGCTCGGCAAAAGGCTCGACGCCGTCGTAGCCGGGAAGTCCGGTAGCGCTCTTCATAAACGCCGTCCAGATCGGCAGGGCGGAACTTGCGCCGGCCAGGTTCAATTCCCGGTTGTTGTCATACCCGACCCATGCCACAGCCAGCAAATTGGAGGTGAATCCCGAAAACCAGCCGTCGTGAGAGGTTCCCGTTTTGCCCGCCGCCGGCAGCGTAAAGCCCCGGCTTCTCGCTCCCTCACCCGTTCCTTCATCAAGAACGCTCTCCATCAGGCTCACCATCAAATAGCAGACGCGCGGGTCGAGGACCTGGCGGGAAACTTGCGGATCGCGATAAAGGGTTTGGCCGGCGTCATTTTTGACGGCCAGAATCGACTGCGGTTTTTCATAAAGCCCGGAATTCGCAAAAACGGTGTAGGAGCCGGCCATTTCGAGCGGCGTCGCCACGTACGCTCCCAGCGCAATGGCGGGAGTGGCCTGCAAGCCGTTGTTGATTCCAGCCTCTATCGCCAGGTCCTTGATCTTTTCGTAGCCGACCATCTGCGCCAGACTTACGGTCGCCACGTTCAGCGAGTGCGCGAGCGCCTGCCGGACGGTAACCTGGCCGAGGTATTCGTCCTCATAATTCCTGGGCGCGTACACCTGGCCGCCAAACTGGAAGGTGGTCGGTTCATCCGTCAAAATGGTGGCCGGAGTGATCACGGGCTGCGAGCCGTCGAGCGCCGAGTTAAGGGCCGCCGCGTAGACAAAGGGCTTAAAGGAGGACCCGGGCTGGCGCTCTGCGAGCGCGTGGTTCAACTGGCTCTCCGCGTAGTTGCGCCCGCCCACCAGCGCCCGAATGGCTCCGCTGTGCGGATCGAGCACCACCAGGGCCACCTGCGGCTCCTTCGGCCCGCCCGGCGCAGGCGGATTCTTACGCCTGCGCCTGCCGCCAATCCGCTGGTCAACTTCCGCCATGCCGGTGCGAACGGCCTCGGAGGCGGCGCGCTGCAAGTCAAGGTCAAGCGTCGTATAGATCCTGTAGCTTTGGGAAAGCAGATCCTCCTCGGAGAAATGATCGAGCAGTTCATGCTGAATCATGTCCACAAAATACGGCGCCTGGCTCGCTTCCACATTTTCGCGCGTTACTCCTATGGGAGCGGCAACGGCTTCGGCGGCCTGATTGCGGGTAGCGTACCCCGTCTCAACCATCTCCCGGAGCACGTGGTTTCGGCGGGCAACCGCGCGTTCGGGATGGTCGTAAGGCGAATAGAAATTGGGGCCGCGAATCATCCCGGCCAACAGAGCCGCTTCCGGCAGGGTAAGATTGGAAACGTCCTTGTTGAAATAAGCGTTCGCGGCCTCGCCAAAGCCATAGATCGAGAAACTGCCCCGCTGGCCCATGTAAATTTCATTTGCGTAAAGCTCAAAAATCTTCTCTTTGCTCAGCCGGTGCTCAAGAAGCAGAGCAATAAAAATTTCTTCCACCTTGCGGCGGATCGTGCGGCGCGGCGTCAGGAAGAAGTTCCTCGCCAGCTGCATGGTCAGGGTGCTTCCACCCTCCACGGCCCTTTGCGCCCGCAGGTCCGCAAGCGCGGCGCCCAGGATGCGGAAAAGATTCACTCCGTGGTGCGAAAAGAAGCGGTGATCTTCCGCCGCAATCACGGCGCCGTCCAGCACCTTGGGCAGTTCCTGATATCTGACCACCCGGCGCTTGGCCCGGCTTCTGCCAAACAGCGTGGTGATCACTTCAGGCTCGAGCCAATAATCCTGGAAAGCCGTCCCTTTGGCAGCGTCCCTGATTGCGGCGATGTGGTTTTGATGGAAGGTGAGGACCGCCGGGCCTTCCCGAATGGCGGGGCCGTGAAAAAACGAGGCGGGCCCGGGCCGGATCACCAGTTTGTCGCCTTCAGCCTCGAAGGAGCCCACCGCAGAGCCTTTGCCCGGCAATTCATAGCCGGCGCGCTGGAGCTTGGCCTCAAACTCTTCCGCAGTTGCGCGTTCGCCCACGTGAACCGGCGTCGGGGCGGCGTAAACGAGCGATGCGTGATTAAAAACCTTCCCGCTCAGCCGCGCGTCGATCATGCGCGAGAAGTGGACATCGAGGTAGACAAAAATGGCCAGCCCGGCCGCCATTGCCGCCACGGCCGCGACAACCAGAAGCTTCTGCCACCAGGCCCACGCCGCAATGCGGGGGCGCAGCCGATTCCTTATGGCCCTCAACGGTTTCCGGGTTGCCGTTCCTTGTCGTCGATTCACAAGCTACTATGTAAGATTGCTATTTTCAGCCGACGGGGTGAAGTGCAGGGTCACAGTGTAGAACTCCAAATCAACGTAAACCGAATAATCAATGTTGATGCGGACAGTCCTGCCGATTGAAACCTTGACGTTGTCGCGCTCAACGGGAAGCCCCAGCGATTCGGCTTTGGCGAGAATTTCGTTCTGGACGGCTGCCGGCGTTGCGGGCGGCGATTGAACCGTAGCCTGCACCGCCACGTTGTTCAAATAGCCTTGCAGCTCGTAATTATTAACGTAAACAGGGATGATCTTGATAGCACAAAAAACCACCGCTGCGAGAAAAAGCAGGGACAAAAAAGCTTTGATCCCGCCCTTCCCTGCGTCAGAAGGTGTTTGCATCGTTCTTACCTCGCCTCCGTTCGCTTCCTGTCGACAAAGTTCTCCTTCACCGTCCGCACCAGTTGCGGCAGGTTAACATCATGGATTTGTTTTGTCGAGCGCTCATAAATCTCACCCAGCCCTTGCTCAAGCTTCCGCTTGCCGACCGTCACGCGGTAGGGCGCTCCGATCAAGTCAGCATCCTTGAATTTTACTCCCGGTCTTTCGTTCCGGTCATCAAACAAAACGTCCAGCGAGAGCGAGCGCATCTCCTCGTAAAGTTTTTCCGCGGCTTCCTTGATGCGAACATCGTCCATATTGGCGGCGGTCAGGATCACGTCAAACGGAGCGATCGCCGCCGGCAGGAACATCCCGTCCCGGTCGTGGTTTTGTTCCACGGCCGCGGTCAGAATCCTCTCCAGGCCAATTCCATACGAGCCCATCACCAAGGGGACTTCTTTGCCGTGCGGATCAAGAACGGTTGCGTGCATCGCTTCCGAATACCGCCGCCCCAACTTGAAGACATGCCCCAGCTCAACCGCCACGGAAACTTTGAGAGGTTTCCCGCAGCGCGCGCAGAAATCGCCTGATTCGACCACGCGCAGGTCCGCGTATTCAGCCTGGAAATCGCGCCCGGGCGTAACGTTGCGCAGGTGGTGGTCATCACGATTGGCGCCCGCAATCATGTTCTTGCGCCCTTTGAGTGCCCCATCCGCAAGCAATCGCGCTCCACCAACGCCCACCGGCCCCAACGATCCCAACTGCGCGCCGTGCAGAGCCAGAGCTTCCTCAGGCCGCGCTGCGCGGAAAGTCGCCGTCCCCAAGGCCGTTGCCAGCTTCGTCTCGCTTAAACTGTGGTCGCCGCGCAAAAGCAGGACCACGGGCTTATCTTCCACGATGTAGACCAGGGTCTTGATCATCCGCGTCCCCGGCGCGCCCGTACACTTG
>JAJYHU010000393.1 GCA_021784615.1 Acidobacteriota bacterium
ATCACCTGATCCTGGTTACTCTGATCGCCTGCCTGCTGAGCGCCGTGGTGGTTTATTTGCTTGAGGGCGGCGTGTGGGTGACGCCGCGCGGCCCGGCTGTCGCGCCCACGGCGCGGAACCACCTGATGGTGTTAGGCGGCCTGCTGTTTGTTCTGTTGGCCTACCGGGCGCGCCTTGCCATGTTTGACCTGCTCTATTCCTCGCGCGGCTTGGTTTACGGCGCCGGCTACACCGACGTTCACGCCACCCTGCCGATCCTGAAAATCATCCTGGGGCTCTGCCTGGTAACGGCGCTGACGTTCTTTGCCGGGGCCGTGCGCGGCACCATCCGCCCGGCCATTTGGAGCTTCGTGGCGCTGGTCGCGGTGGCGCTGGTGGGAGTCAACATTTATCCCAGCATTGTCCAGCACTTTATCGTGACCCCCAACGAGCTTGATAAAGAGCGCCCTTACATCGCTGACGCCATCCAATACACCCGCCAGGCTTACGCGCTCGATCGCTTCCACGAGCATCAATTCTCCGCCGCGCAGGACCTGACCGCCCAGAATATCGAAGACAACGAATCCACCATGCGGAACGTCCGATTGTGGGACCACAAGCCTCTGCTGACGACCTTCGGCCAACTCCAGGAGATCCGCACTTATTATGATTTCGTGAGCGTGGACAACGACCGCTATGAAATCAACGGCGTTTACCGCCAGGTGTCACTTTCGCCGCGCGAGCTTTCCACCACCAGCCTGCCAAGCCGGAATTGGATCAACTCGCACCTCATTTACACCCATGGCTACGGCCTCTGCATGAGCCCGGTGAACGAGTACACACCCGACGGCTTGCCGGTATTCTTTATCAAGGATGTGCCGCCGGTTTCTTCGGTTCCCATCAAGATCACGCGCCCGGAGATTTACTACGGCGAAGTTCCAAACGATTATTGCTTTGTGCGAACCGGCCAGCAGGAGTTCAATTATCCCGCCGGCAATCACGACGTCTACAGCACCTACGAAGGGTCGGGCGGAATTCCCGTCAAAAACTTCTGGCGGCGTCTGCTTTTTACGCTGAAGTTCGGCCAGAAGAATATTCTCTTCTCAAGCGACATCCGCGCCGGAAGCCGCGTGATGATTTACCGGCAGATCATTCAGCGGGCCCAGCGCCTGACGCCGTTTCTCCAGTTCGATCCCGATCCTTATATGGTGGTCGGGAAGGACGGCGCGCTTTACTGGATTCTGGACGCTTACACCACCTCGGACCGCTACCCCTACTCTGATCCCACGGCCCAGATGGGCAATTACATCCGGAATTCCGTCAAGGTCACCATTAGCGCTTACAACGGCGAAGTCAAATATTACATCAGCGATCCGACCGACCCCATCATCCAGGTCTACTCGCGGATCTTCCCGGGGGTCTTTCATCCCCTCGATGCCATGCCCGACGACCTCCGCGCGCATATCCGCTATCCGGAGGCGTTCTTCAGCGTGCAAGCTTCAAAATACGCGGTGTTTAACATAACCGACCCCCGCGTTTTCTATAACAAGGAAGACCTGTGGCGCGTGGCGCGAAGCTCCGCGCAAGGCCCGGCCACGCCAATGTCGCCTTATTACACCATCATGAAGCTGCCGGAGGTCGGGAAGAAGGAAGAGTTTATCCTGATGGTGCCCTTCACTCCCGCCCGCAAAGACAACATGATCGCCTGGATGGCAGCCCGTTGCGATGCGCCCAATTACGGCAAGGTGCTGGTGTTTACGTTTCCCAAGCAGAAGCTGGTCTACGGCCCGCAGCAGATCGAGTCGCGGATCGATCAGGAAACGTCGATCTCCCAGCAACTCACCCTTTGGGGCCAGGGAGGTTCAACCGTCATCCGCGGAACCTTGCTGGTCATTCCCATCTCCAACGCGGTCCTTTATATCGAGCCGCTTTATCTGGCCGCGCAGGCCGGCGGCGCGCTGCCCCAGTTGAAGCGCGTGATCGTCTCTTACTCCGACCAAGTCGTCATGTCGCCGACGCTCGACGACGCGCTCAGCCAGATCTTCGGCGGGAACATCAACACCCAGGGCGGCCAGCAGCTTCCCACCCTCAAGCCCAAAATATCGGGGGCTAAATTAGTAAGCCCATCCGCCGCCGCTCCCGCGTCCACGCCGGCCTCCTCCCAGGAGTTCCAGGCGCTGACCCGCGAAGCTAATCAACATTACGAGCGCGCTCTGCAATTGCAACGCCAGGGCGACTGGGCGGGATATGGCAAGGAGATCAAACAGCTGGGCGAGGTTCTCAATAAACTCGCGGCGCAGCCTAGATAGTTTAGAATTCGCGCACAGGCTCCGAGCGCTTTGTTTAGTCTGATTTCGGCGAGGCCAGCCGGCACACCTTTAGAGCGGAGGCGGGAGTGAGGGCGTCCCGGCCCCGTTCGATGTGCCGGATTACGCCCTGCGAGTCCAGCACAAACGTGGTGCGGCTGGCCAAGCGGAGGAAGTTGAGAACACCGTATTGCTTTGTCACTTTCTTTTCCGGATCGCAGAGCAGCGGAAAAGTGAGCCCGAGTTTTTTTGAAAATTCGCGGTTGGCCGCAGGCTTGTTGACGCTAATCCCTAAAATTTGAGCTCCTGCTTGCTCGAACTCGGCAAGGCCGTCCTGGTACGCCCGGAGTTCCCCGGCGCAACCGGGAGTATTCGCAAGAACGTAAAAGGCCAGCACCACCCGCCTGCCGGCAAAGTCGCTCAGCCGGACCTTGCGGCCGTTGTCGTCCTCTAACTCAAAGTCCGGGGCCCGGTCGCCCACTTTCAACGCCATCTGAATTGCTCCCTACAAAGGTTGTGATCGACCCTCGGGAGAACCTGATCTTCTTCGGTTCGCTACCCTTTTTTCAGACCCCAACCCCAAAATGGTAACCTGCAAGAAAGTCTCGCGCGCATTTCTCGCGGAAAAATTGAAAAAAGGCTGTCGCTTCGTGGCATAAGGGTTTTTGGGAAAAGAACATGCGCCAAAGAAGGAGGACCGCCTTATGCAGACATAGTGTAACCAAGAATCGTTCGCATGTCAGCCTCTAAAGGGACGGCAGGTGGTGGGGCGGTTTGACGGCGGCGAGATTACTACGGACACCGGCGGTCTGTTGTTGCGCGAGGTGGAAAAGCGGACGGGAATCGACGCCTCGGCCGGCTGTGGGGCGGACGTGGCACGAATCGTAGCCGGGATTCGGCAGGCTTGGCCCGAGGTTCGGACCACGCTGCGCGGCGACTCGGGCTTCTGCCGCGAAGAGCTAATGAACTGCTCTTGAGAACACTGGTCCATATCCCCCGGCAAAGCCGGGCCTCTTTCGATACTCTATCGGACCGGGTTCGGGAAACTAAGAAGGTCGACTCGAACGCGGCCTTTTTCCCGGATTTTCGACACGGTGTAAATCATTCCGTTGCGTCCAATTGCCATGGATTCAGCAAAGAACGGCCTCTGACCATTTTCCAATTGCAACACGCCCCAGTCCACGCGCTTGCCGGACAGAATGTCATAGGTGACCAGGTGGATGTTCTCATCCGACGGCTCAGCCGGGGCTTTTGCGGGCGAACCCGTCAGCAAATAAATTGTGTGGCCATCGGGACCCAGCTTTAAGCCCAGGTATCCATATTCAAAGCCGTCAAACATGCCGCTGGCGCGCGAAGCGTCAGAAGCCAGGCGGGTCAGAACATCGACGGTCTCTTTTTGAGGATCGAAGCGGAACAAGTAGCCGGATCTTCCGTTTTGAGCGTATATAATCCTTTGGGGCGCGTACCAGAACGCCTGGCGCCAGTTGTAGCCCATGGTGCCGGGCTGGCTGGGATTAATACACCCAAATACGTCTTTCCTAAGATTGCAGCCCTGGACGGTTTCGAGCGAATCCGTATTATAGTGATACTGGAAGATCCTTCCCCCGGCAGTCGTAAAATATACGGAGCCGTCGAGAGGGTCCACGACGAGAATGCGGCATATCACGCGGAAGGTGGAACCGGCAATACCCTTTTCCCCTCCTTTTGTTACAGGCCCAAAATTCCGAAGCTTGTGCGTCTGCATGTCGTAGCGAAGAAACAGACCCGAGGGCCAGGTAAGCCCGTACAAGCGCTTTCGCTGGGTATCCATGGCAAAGGAGATGATCCCTTCGCCTGCGGGAGCTTTTGCAAGGTTTCCAAATTTGCCGGTTTGGAGATCGTAAGAAAGGAAGTGGCCCCCAGGGTAGGGCTTATATCCCGGCGGCGGCGTGCCGATGATTTCCTTGCCCTTTTTAGTCGAAGGATTGTAATAGCCCACGTGGGTTGCAAAATAAAGTTTCCCCTTGAATTCCACAAAAAGGCTGTGGCCCTTCCCTTGTGGAATCGCATGGAGTCCCTTTTCACCCGCAGCTTCGGTGAAGTCCCCAACGTGCTGAATTTTTCCCGTTGTGGGATCGAGCGCGTACATTTGGGCGCCGACATCTGGAGAACCTGAAGCAAGGACGTAGTAGATCTTGCCGTTGCTCGCCTGAAAGCAGGCATTGTAGTTATCGTCGGCGTGGCTGAAGCCGGAATCATAAAAATGGGCGAGCAGAATGCCGGGAGTCGTTGGGATTTGTTGGGTCTTTTGCGGGCCGCCGGTTTTGCAGCTTGCCACAAGGAAAGATGTAATAACCAAAAAGCTTGCGAGCGCCAGCCGCTTCTTCATACCTCCTCCAAAAAGATGAGTGTCTTTTTGAGTGGCAACAAACTCAAGCCCAAATCCGGGAGGCCGTGCGCAAGTCTTGTTCCTGTTTATCGACCCCGCAATTCGAACTTACCGGCCATAGAGTCTCCATCCCTGAAATGGCAGCGATGGCCGGAGCGAAGTTTTGCGCCAGTTTCAGTGAGGGAGTTTACATCATAGTGCAGGGCATGTGGAAGTTGATTTCGTTTGCCGAAGGGTCGGTAACCACCGGCGCCTGCGGCCTGCCGCCGAAATACGAGGGGCTTGCGCGGGATGCGCTCCATGGGCCGCTTCAGTAATTCCCGGGCCGCAAAGGCGGGAGTTTCGTCCAAACGCAGGGGCTGCCGCGCGCCCGGACATCCGCCAAGGTTTCCATCGCTTCCGGCCCCCCGGCCCTGGGCTGGCCAGTTTAGCAGGGTGCGCTTCGATGTTCGGGAAACGCTACGCCGTCAAGCTGCTCTGTGGTTGGTCAATAGGACTGAGAGATGGTCCCTTGAAATACATCAAAATCAAGTCTGCCCGCCGCTGGACGCCAAACTTGGCCAGAAGATTCGAAACGTGGAATTTGGCGGTCCGCTCCGAAATATTCAATTGTCCCGCAATTTCTTTATTTGAAAAGTTTTCCAGGACAGCCTGGAGGACTTCTCTTTCACGGCGGCTCAAACCTGCCGGGCCGCTGATCATCTGGCGGTTTCGTGCATTGGGAAGAATTGAATCGACAAAACGGGCAAGCAACACTCTAGGAACCCAGAAGCTGCCGTCAAAGAGGGCTGCAACCGCCCGCGGCAGGTCTGCGCGGGCCTCTACGTATGTCAGCAGACCCTTGGCTCCCGCACGGAGCAGCGGAAAGGCGTTCGATTCGTCGAACCGTTCCCCCAAGGCAATAACGCGCGCCTCAGAGTACTTGTCGACAATTTCCGATATCATCATAGCGGCCGGAGTGGTTGTGTAGGCATCCACAATGTACAGCGGGCATTGTGGCAAGTTAAGCTCGCGGAGCTGCGATGCAACGGGCGAATCAAAATGGGTTGGTTTTACTTGTAATGAGAATTTGGCAAGCAAGGTGGTGAATTCGCTTAACACCAGCGGATGGGGAGAAAGGAGACAGACAGTCATACCCTTTTTCTGCAACTTAAGGGTAGGACCAGGACTCAAGAGGGTTTGTTCTGCCATGGTGCCTCCTAGTTTACCATGTAGTATATGATTATGTCAACAACCTTATCCCCTCCTATCCGTGTCTGTGTTCTACTCCTGCTTCTCACTTAGCCCTTTTGGACAGGTTCATCACTACACTTGGCCTTGATCTTTCGACCAAGGGCTACTGGCGCCAAACTGAGATAGTGTACAGGTATGCGGTCAAATTGGCAATAGGCTCGTTCTGTAGGGGAGGATAGATCGGGGAGGATAGATTTTGATTGCTGGAAAAGCGCGGCGGAGGGATTTTCTGGAAAAGCAGCTTGGTGTAAGGCAATACTGCGGACTTGCTGAAGATTCCTGGCAACTTTGGCGCCCCGATCCCACCTGGACCTCATCGAAGTCCACATTGCACCGGTTTCAAGATCAGCTTGCATGGCCCGAGATGGAGGTTGTGCTGTTCGATTACTTGGGCGCGCCATTGGGCGGAGTGGCAGACGAAGCAGCATTCGGCGTTGGCATAATAGCGAGCGGAACTCTTGCGAACGCAACCTGATCAGCGGCCGGATCGAGTACGTTTACCTGCATCCAGTAGCGCCCCGCAGGAAACTTAGAAAGTGGAACCTCTGTGAAATACGTTGCAGTTCCGTTGCCCGTTTTCCCCGATTTTGCCGGATAAGGTCCCGCCTCTGAGATCTGCATGCCATTCCGGAAGAAAATGACCGCCATCGAAGGCTGGATCGATCTTCCGGAACGCTTGCCGTTTTTGCCCGCCGGTTCCGACTTGCCGCCATAAGACTGGAGGTAGACGTAGAGGTTCTGGCTTGGGCGAACCACGCGCGTGACGCTCGGCAGGATCGCCAGAGACCCGGAATCGAGCGGATTCTCCTCAGCGGCCATGGCCCAAGGGCCGCGCTCGGGCCGAGTCGGCACTTTTTTCGAAAGCTCGTTTGACACAACAACAGAACTCAATTCGAATCGCGTCTTGTTGACCGGGGGAAGAACAAGGGACTTTTTAAACGTACCGATCTTCCCTGTCAGATTTTCACGGGCCACAACTTTCAGCTTATAAGCGCCGGGCGGCAGGACTAATCCACCCTCATACAGGATGTTTCCTTTGAGCACCGTCTGGTAGGTGGAGGCGTTCAGCTTGACGGGCAGCGTATCGCGTAGCGCGCCAGCCACCTTGCCATGGGAATCCGTGGCACGCCAGGCAAAGTCGAATTGGGTCTGGTGAACCTGCGAATGCTGATGGAATGGGATTGATGATCCCGGGATTTTGGCGGCGAGAACAACGTAATAGTGGCCGTCCGGCTGCAAAAAATAAGCTGTTTCCACTGCTAGTGGAAGGCCGAGGAACGGAGCCTCCGAATTGAGAGCCTCTTGGAGTTGAAGCTCCTTCTGCTGACCCGAGGAGTGGCGAAAACTGACGGGAGCATAATAACCCGGGCGCGCTTCTACCTTCAGGCCGCGACCTTCCACGACCTCCACCCGGATCCGGCGGAATCTTCCGTCCGCCTTGGTATTCGACGGAGTGTAGCCGATTAGGTAGTAGGTGCTGTTCTCCTTCTGGACGTACTTGAAAACCGGAGCAAAATTGTTCAGGTCGGTAAACATGCGTCCGCCCGTGTCGGTGGCCAGGGTGGAAAGCGTTTCGCGGCTGTTGTGCAAGGAACTGATTTGCGAAGACACGGCGCCCGCAGTGTAAATTGCGGTTCCGGAGGGGCTTGCCGAAGACGCGCCGCCGCCGGGAGGCATCGCCAAGAGCCCACGCGCGTCCAGCGTGTAAAAGGAAACATCGGCCCGGTTCGCGGCGTCCACGGTTGCCTGAAGCTGCGCTTCGTTATCAACGCCGGTCTGCTCGATGCCGCTCGAAAAATGGATCACCGATTTGCGGCCGGGAATCGTCCGAAGCATGTCGGCCAGCGACTGCAACGCCGAGAGCTTTTCATCGGTGTTGAAAATGTTGAACTCAGTCTCATCAGGAGTAAAAGCGTTCCCCGTATCCTGCGTCACCACCGTGTTGCCGAACGCATCTGTCCCACCCGCTTCACCGACGCTGCCGTTTGACGCCAGCGTGGAGGATTGGCCGATCTGGATGCTCTTTATGGCTCTTGACAGCGCGTCGCGGTCGTTGGTGAAATCCTGAACAACGCGCAGGTCGCTTGAGTAGGTGGCAATGGCAACCAAATCCGCAGGCGTCAGCTGCGCCTTGATGAAATCCTGCGCGGACTTTAAGGCGCGGAACAGATCCGGAATCTGCATCGACGAAAGATCGAAGAACAAGACGATCAGCCGGTGATTCTGCACGAGGCTCCGGTAGGTCTCCCGAGGCGCCGTCTTGGGCAGCGTGCCAAGGTTGATTACGGCCGGCTTGCCGTTTTCACCTGTTTCCTGCGCAATCTTCTGAACGTTTTCGAGGTCAAATGAGTTGATTTCCTGCAGCACGCCGTCTTCATACACTTTGAAATCGCTTTGCTTGAGGTCTGTAACCGGATTGCCCTTGTGGTCCGTTACCCGGACGTCGACCAGGACTTCGTTTGTGGTGACCTTCAGCATGTAATTTTGTGAAAGATTCTGATAGCCAACCTGTCCGGACGACGGCGCGCCGGCTTGCCCGGAGGCTTGGGCAGTCAGTCCCAGCCTTGCAACCGCTCCTGCCATGAGGGCGGCGGCCGTAAGGACCTCCAGCAGAATTTCTCCCCGCAGAATCCAGCGACCGCTTCCACGGTGAATTGAATGATGCATACCCGACCTCAAGCCGTGCTAATCGTCTATCCCCGCGGCCGAACCCGTCCAGCCCTGCAAGTTGCCGCCCTCAGAATCTGAACCTCAACGAGAGCGTCATGGTTCGCATTGAATTCACTCCCGTAACACGCCCAAAGGTGTTGCTGTTCACGACCGTGGACAGGCCCGAGTAATTCACAGTGTTAAAGGTATTAGAGATTGCCAGCCGGATGTCTGCGGAAAGGTTCTTCTCACGCGATATAGTGATGAGACGGTCGAGCGACATATCGAAATTGATCGAAGGCGGTCCCGGAATAGTGTTCCTGCCGGCGTTTCCGAATTCCCCGGCAGGCGGCACGGCAAAGGCCGCAGTGTTAAAGTACCGGAGCGTCGACTGCGCAGAGGAAGGGAGCGTAACCGGGAGTCCTGTCGCATCGGCGCGCAACCCTCCAAAAGGAGCCAAGCCATTCACATTGTTGCTGGCATTGCCCGCAACGAATGCTGTGGATGGAAGTCCGGAACTGAACGTTGTAATGTCGCTGATTGACCAATTGCTGAGGATCCGCGCGAGCGCGCCGCCATTCTTCAAGAAACGCCCGCGGTTGCCGAAGGGCAGCTGATATCGCACAAAGGCGCGCAGGCTGTGGGTGGGATTAAATCCTGAGATGGCCCATTCCGCGCCCAGATCATAGGGATTCTGAACCGGAGCGAGGGGGCTCGCCGCCGCCTCGATGGCCGATCCTCCTCCCAGCCCTCCGGGGCCGCCCATCATAAAAAACCGGGTGCTGGCCGTACCACCGACGCTGGAGGCGTTGTCTTCCGCTTTCGAGTAAGTGTAATTCAAGAAGAAGGAAAAGTTGCGCCGCGAGAAATGCCGCAAGCTCACTCGCAGGCCGTTATATAGGGAAGACGCTCCAGACGTGTCGTATTCAAAAGGCAAAGCGCTGGAAGTTCCGGTATTGGGCACTAGAAGGAGATTCAGGTGCGTTCCGCGCGTTCCGATATAGGCCACCGACAAGATGTAGGTTTGGCTCAAGTCCTGCTCGATCATCACGTTCCAGCTTTGGGCGTACGGGGTTAGGAAATGCGGATCGACAGCGTAGGTATTGGTCGCCGTCCCGGGACTGACAGCCGGAAAACCATTCTCGATCGTCAGGATTTGTGTCGGGCTGGTCGTCAGGGTGCTCGTGGTGGCGAACGGCGCCTGGTTCACCAGACCGCCTACCAAATTCTGGTAAACCGACTCATCGTAGAACATCCCGTAGCCCGCGCGCACCACCAAACTGTGAGAAATCCAGGGGCGGTAGGCAATGCCGACGCGCGGGGCAAAATTATCAAAATGCCCATGAAGCAGCGAGGCGGGCAAGCTTCCCGGGTTCTGCCCGGTCACCACTCCAACCGTTGAGAAACCCTGGCCGAGTTCCAAGTCTGAGAGATGGCCATATTTTTCCGTAAACGGCGCCACATATTCCCAGCGCCCTCCAAGGTTAAGCGTCAAATGGTCCGTAAGTCTCCAGTCGTCCTGCCCGTATAGATCAAATCGGGATGAGCGGAGATAGTTGGCGGGGATGCCAAATCGTTCCGAAGTTGTCTGGGGAAGGCCGAGAAGAAAATCAGCCAAGTCATAGCCTGTGGCAGAAACGGGAGTTCCCTGCGTGGTGAAGTCGCTGGTGCCGTAGCCGGTGAAAGAAAAACTTCCCTCCGCTTCGGGGTTCGTCAGCGTATTCAACTGAATTTTTGAGAAGTCTCCGCCCCATTGGAAGCTGTGCTTGCCAACGCTGTAAATGACAGAATCCGAGAAACGCACTGTCTGGTTGCGTGTCAGCGAGGGAGTTGCATCGCTCAAACCGCTGAAGTTGGTAAAGCCGATTGTTGGCAGGCCCCAGTCCATGGGGTTCTGCGAGATGCCCTGGATGCCCAGGTTGCCCGCAATGTTCTGAGCGAAAGAAAACGGATTGGTGACGTAAGTCCGCGCCCGGTTGAAATTCACGGCGAAATTGTTCACCGTCTTTGCGCCAAAGTTGTGCGTTTCGGTCAGGCTGACATTCTGCATCCGGGTTGTCGTAGTGGACGTGATGTTGGGGAACCCGGTGACTCCGTCGGTGTAGGAAGAGTTATAGAAATACATCACTGCCAGATTGTCCTTGGCAGAAATCTGCTGGCCGACCCGGCTCATGATCATTTGCCTGGAGGTTGGCAGCGAGAATTGCACATGATAGTTCTGCACCTGCCCCGGCAAGTTGGGCAGCGGAATGTATTGCAGCAGGCCGAGTGACGCCTGGCTGAGCATTGTGGACGGGATCATATTGCCTGCAAATGGCGTTCGCGGCCCCAAGCTCGCCGTGGGTTGATAAATGACGGGTGTCGTGCCAACGCCTTGTCCGGAAACAATCGTGGTTGCCGAGAAATCACCCTGGCGCTCCGCCGCCGTGGGAACCGAGGCCAGAAGATTTTGAGGACTCGTGCCGCGGTTGATATCCATGTGGACAAAGAAGCTGGTTTTGTTGCCCCCGTTGTAAATCTTCGGGATGTTGAGCGGACCGCCCAGCGAAAAACCAAAGAACTCGCGGTGGAATGGCGCCTGGGGCTGCGAAGGCGTATTGAGCGGGTAAGGCCGGGCATCGAAAGCGGAATTGGTGTAAGAATCAAAGAGGTTGCCACGAATCCGGTTCACTCGGGGACGGCGAAATCCGCCGAAGAAAAATACTCTTTCTCCGCCGCCTCCAAAAGGCACACCCGCGGCGCCGCCTGGACCGCCCGGCCCTCCCGGTCCACCCCCGAACCCGAAAAAGCGTCCTCGTCGTCCGCGCTGCATTGGAGGAGCGGTAGCGTCCACGACATTACCGCTCAGCAGGAAAGAGCTGCCTGCTCCTGCCGCCCCGGCAAGATCGCCTGTCATAGCGCTTCCGCCTTGTCCTGTCCCGCCAACACTTCCTGACTCTCCAGAGAACCGCAAACCACCGGCCGCCCCGCTTTCACCGGACTCACCCAGAATGCTGTTCAGGTCCGCTTCGGTTCTCTGGTCCATGCCAGCTTGTGGGCTAAATTGACCTACAGAGTTGCCTTGGCCTGCGCCGGGCTGCATCCCGCGCCGACGGGCAAAGTTGCCAAACCCGCTCGGTTCGCCTGGCATCGCGAGTGAAAGGGTTGCGTTCATTGCTACGGGTTTGCCAACCTTTACCTCTACAGGGCCTAAAATGGAAGGCCGAAAGCCTACGATCATTACAACCATCCGATACTCACCCGGTGGAACATCCTTAAAAACATAATTGCCAGCTTCATCGGTCCACGTTTCCTTGCGCACGCGGGTTTGGAAGTTGAAGAGAACAATTCTCGCCCCCGGCACCGCCACGCTTCCAGGCCCTGAAACTTTTCCAGTGACAGCGCCACCCGGTCCGCTGGAAGTTGTCTGTGCAATCGCGGGCAAGCACGTCAAAAGAATCGGCACAAGCGCAACAGCTAGAATTCCCGTAAGCAGCAAGAACTTGGTTTTCCCCATCTCTTCAAACCCTTTCACCGAACCCCAGATCCATCAGCGACGGGATGTCTTAAAGCCAAACGCAACCGTTCCAGGGGCGCCACGCAAGCTCGACTTGCCATTGAGCAACACCTGAATGCCACACTGCCTACTGTTCGCTACGAATCTCAACCTGAAAAGGTTTCACTCCGCACAAACATCATAGTCGCCTGGTTCGTCCAGGCTTGGTTCGTGGGATACATCCTCCCGATGGAGTGACGGCGCCACGGTTTTAGAATGCTCCATTGGGACCGTATCGTCTGCAAAATGTATGTAAAGATCGCCAATTGAAGGGACAGGCATGCCGGAGGACTCGTGCAGCCGAATGACCGTCCGTTCTGGATCGTTTGGGCGGGAAACTCGCTTCGGGATCTAGCGCGTGAATCTACAGGGGCGAGGGAGCGCCTTTGGCGGATGGCGCCGAGCGAAAGCGCGAAGGTTGGAGTCAGGTTGTTCTGGCGGGAGAGCCGCAGCACTTCTTGTATTTCTTGCCACTGCCACAAGGGCAGGGATCGTTTCTGCCAGGCTGGTTCTTGACCAAGGGCTCTAAATCGCGCGTTCGCGTCCAAGCCATTACGTTGGCAGGCGCTCTTCCTTGCCGGAGTTCCTCGGCCATAAATTTCATATAAGGGTCGATATGCTTGAAGAATATCTTATAGCCTGCGCACAAGTAATTGAGCCCTTCTTCGCCATCCGGGGTTCGGATAAAGCGGTGCTTGGGACATTCCCCGTTGCAGGCAAAGCGCACTTCGCATTCGCGGCAATAGCGCGGAAGGGTATCGAGTTTGTCCAACCCAAACTTTCGCTGCTGTGAGGAATTGACCAGCGAGGCCAAAGGGGTTTCCATAATGTTGCCCAGTTTGTTTTCCGGGTACACAAAATGGTCGCAGGAGTAGAGATCGCCGTTATGTTCCATGGCCATGGCGTTTCCGCAAGTCGCGCGGAAAACGCAGAGGCTGGGCTCGTACCCCAGCCAGCTCTCTAAAGCGACATCGAACGCTTGAACGAAATAACGCCCGACGTCGTTTCGGACCCATTCATCAAAAATGGCGCACAGAAATTTTCCGTACTGGATGGACTCAACCGACCAGTCGGAAACCTTAGCCGCATCGTCGGAGCCAGGGCTGATTAAAACCAATCCATCCGGGCCAGGCGTTTTTGCGACTCTTTCGACAATTGGAATAAACTGCGCGAAGCCGCTGCCGACTTCTTTCAGAAAGCGGTATACCTCGAGCGGCTGGCGGGAATTGTGACGTTGGACGACGGTGAGCGTGTTGAATTCCACTCCGTACTTTTTCAAATATCCGAGGCCGCGCATCACGCGCTTGAAGGTTGGCTGGCCTCCCTTGTCCACGCGATAATGATCGTGGAGTTTTTCGGGACCGTCGATTGAAAGGCCCACCAAAAAACCATTCTTGGCGAGGAGGTCGCCCCATTCGTCATCCAGCAATACACCATTGGTTTGGAAAGCGTTGTCGATCCGTTTCCCATTCGCGTACTTTTTCTCAAGGTCGACGATCTTTTGGAAATATTCCACGCCCAGCAGAGTGGGTTCGCCGCCCTGCCAGGCAAAGGTAATTTGCGGAACTTTCTGGGCCTCGATGTACTGCCGGATGTAGGTCTCAAGAACGTCGTCGGGCATCGCCCAGTCGGATTTGCGGGGATACAGATTTTCTTTTTCGAGATAAAAGCAGTAGCGGCAATCCAGATTGCAAATCGGGCCCACCGGCTTGGTCATGATATGGAAAGCCGGGAGGGCCTCCAGTTTTTCGGCGCCGCTATTTAGCGGATCAGGCATGGCGGATTCGGAACTTTCAGTTTGCTTGACGCACCAGGCTCGTGCTGCGCGGCCGCTTGCACCGGGATCCCAGCCCTGCAGGCCACCCTAAAAGGGCGGCCTTACTGCGGCTGAACGTATTCCCAATACCAGATCTCCCCGTTCTCTTTCCCCAACTCCATCAATCGCTGCATCAAGCGCCCGGTAAGGTTCTTGTATTGGGGATCACCATAAAGATTATGCAGTTCTTTCGGGTTCTCCTGCAAATCGTACAGCTCGTATTGTTTCGGTTCGAACTCCCAGTATTCGATCAGCTTATAACGCTCAGTCCGCACTCCCCGATTTTTGGCAACCATGTTTGCGCCGGGGTATTCATAGAATGCATAGAACCAGTCCTTGCGCCAGAAAGCAGGTTTGCCGGCATCGAGCATCGGCACAACGCTCTGCCCCTGCATGGACTGAGGGACTTTGACTCCCGCCAAATCAAGCATGGTGGGCGCGATATCGAGGTTCAGAACCATAGCGTCATTCAGCGAGCCCGGCTTGATCTTTTGGGGATAACGCACCAGCAACGGAATGCGAATGGAAGGCGCAGACTGGAGCCGGGGCAGGCTGAAGCCTGCCCCGGGAATATTCTTATTTAGTAGATGATCTTCAGGCCGAACTGGATGTAGCGTGGATTGTTCGCCTGGTTGGTGAGTTGGGTGTAGGTGGCGCTGAGCGGATTGGTGTCAAGGCCGCCAAACCAGACCCGGTTGAATGCGTTGAGCATCTCGCACCGGAACTGGATATTGACGCGTTCCTTGAAGACCGGGGTGTTTTTGATCAAGGCCATATCCCAGTTGTTGATGGCCGGTGATCGCAGGTTGTTCCAATAGTAAGGGTTGCGGCGCGCCGTAAAAGCAGGAAGCACCTGCAGCGCGTTGCCGTTAAACCAGTGGGTGATGGATTGGCTGCTGAGCGCCGGGCTGGGCGTTCGGCTGGGCACCGGGTTGAGCACCGGGTTGAGTGCCGGGTTGGGCGGCGGCTGGAGGGGCGGCTCCGCGCGGCGGGGTGTACTGCGGACGGCTGAGCAGG
>JAJYHU010000239.1 GCA_021784615.1 Acidobacteriota bacterium
CCTTGCCTTTTCCGTAGGGCGGGGCCATTGGCGCCACTTTTCAGAAGCCGCCACGCGCGCGTCTCCGCATAACCTTGCCTTGCAATTCGCCGTCTCCTTGACGTTTGTGATGTTTGCGTACAGCGGCTGGAACGCGGCGACTTACGTGGCGGAAGAAATTCGGTCGCCGGAGCGCGTACTGCCTTTGGTGATGGTGATTGGAACGGCGCTTGTCGCCGTGCTTTATGTCGCATGCAACGTCGCATTTATCTACGCGCTGCCGCTCGGGAGCCTGAAGGGCGTTCTGCCCGTTGGATCTGAGGCGGCCAAAGCGCTTTTCCAAGGGCGCGGCGGAACGATTTCCAGCGGCATGATGGCTGCGGCACTGCTTTCCTGCGTCAGTGCCATGATAATTGTGGGGCCAAGGGTTTATTACGCGATGGCGCAGGACGGCTGCTTTTTCTCCCCAGCCGCCCGTGTTCATCCTCGCTGGCGGACACCGTTAGCGGCAGTTCTGTTTCAGGCGGCCGCCTCGGCGGCGCTGATCGTTACCGGAACATTTGAAGCGCTCATCTACTACATCGGCTTCCTGCTGGTGCTGTTTGCCGCCGTGGCCACCGCGGGGATTTTCCATTTGAGGAAAAGACCGCAGTGGAAGAAGTTGCGCGCCATCGATTGCTGCTATCCTTTAGTGCCGTGTGTTTTTCTCGTCGCGAGCGCCGTCATGCTGATCTCGACCATCCAACTCCGCCCCAGGGAGTCGTTGTTCGGAATTCTAACTATTGTCTTAGGGGCGGCGTTCTACGGGTGGCGCTTCCGCGGGCGTGGCAGCCTGCGGCAAGGGTAGGGAAGAGTCGAATGCGAATCGGATGCTATATTAAAGCGGAAACGGAGATGGAAGATTAACGGATGCGGAACATCTTCAGTGGCGTGGGAATGCGCTTTCAATTACAGCGAACATGCCGGCATGTTTTTGTCGCTTTTCTGCTGGCGCTCTCCGGGATCGTCCCCGCCGCCGCTGGAAGCCTGCCCATTCGTTATCTTCTGGACCTCAGGAAACCCTCTTCGCATTTGGTTCAAGTCACAATGGCGGTTCCGGATGCAACGGCTGGCACCGAATTGCAGTTTCCCGCATGGAACAATCTGTACCAGATCCGGGATTTTGTCCGCGACGTCCAGCAGGTTGAAGCCACCTGCAACGCCAAGCCGGCGCCGCTCGCCCGCCTGAACATCGACACGTGGCAAAGCAACGAGCCGTGCTCCAATCTTGAGATCCATTACGCTGTTTACGCCAACCAGGATGATATCTTTTCCAGCGTTCTTAACGATCATCGCGCTTTCCTAAATTTTGCGCTCCTGCTTTTTTATCTGCCGCAAGAGCGGGGGCGCGGCGTACAAGTTCAATTCCTGCTGCCCGAAGGCTGGAAGCTGGCCACAGTTTTGAATAACTCAAGTGAGCCGGGCGTCTACGAGGCTGCAAATTACGACTGTCTGGCCGATAGTCCGGCTGAGGCCGGAGACTTCCAGGAATATGACTACGAACAGAGCGGCGCGACGTTCCGCGTGGTCGTCGATGGCGGGAGAAACCTCTATTCACCGGGACGGCTGCTCGCGGCGCTCAAAACAATTACCGCCGCGGAAACGTCCCTGATGCGGGACGTTCCCTTCCGCCGCTACACTTTTTTTTACTATTTCCCGGCGTCGGGCGTCGGGGGTGGAATGGAACATCGCAACGGCGCGGCCATCTGCGTTCCGGCGGACGATATGCGCGACGGCCTCTACTCTCTTGAAGCCACCACAGCTCATGAATTTTTCCATCTTTGGAACGTCAAGCGCATCCGTCCCAAGGGGCTTGAGCCGATCGACTACATCCACGGAAACGATACGAGCGATCTCTGGTTCTCCGAAGGGGTGACCAGCACCTACGCCCAACTTATTCTGCTCCGCACGGGAATCATCGGACGAAAGTTTTTTTACGATCACCTTGCGTCCCAGATTGCGGAACTTAAAGCGCGTCCTGCAAGACATTACCAGAGCGCGGAAGAGTCCGGCCGCGAAGCCTGGCTTGAGAAGTACGCCGACTATTTCCGGCCGGAACGAAGCATTTCCTATTACAACAAGGGAGAGTTGCTCGGCTATTTGCTCGATCTTGCCATTCGGCACTCGAGCGGGAATCACCATAGTCTTGACACACTGATGCGGCTCCTGAATCAGGATTACGCCAAGGAAGGCCGTTTTTTTGACGACCGAGATCTCGAAAAACTCATCTCGAAGCTTGCGCCCGGTTTTGATTGCAACCGTTTTTTCCGCAATGACGTTGACGGGACTCGCGACATCGACTATGACACGTATCTTGGTTATGCTGGGCTGAGCCTTGAAACCCGGCAGGCGAAGGTGGCGGATCTGGGCTTCCGCGATCTCAAGAGCTTTATAGGGCCGGTCGTCGTGGACTCCGTTGAACCCGGCAGCGGTGCGCAGGCAGCCGGGCTCAAATCCGGGGACGTCCTTCTCAAAATGAACGGCGCCGAGCTAAACTGGCTTCCCAGCGAGGATGTTGGTGAAATGCACCCGGGGAAGAAGGTCAAGTTTACGGTCCGTCGCGGCGGCCGCATCTTTGACGTCGAATTCCGGCTTGGATCCAGGCTTGCGACAATCTACCATGTTAAGCAGCAGAAACACCCCACTCCGAGCCAACGCCTGGTACGGGAAGGGTGGCTTGAGGGTGAGACCTCAATGGACCAGGCCGCCCCAAATTGATGTTGCGAACATTACTCGTTTATACGGCCGTCGCTATTTATATTTTGGTTGTGGGCCTGCCTTCGCTCCTTCTGTCCGCGCTTACAGGCAATACGAACTTCATCTACCGCGCCGGTCTGTTGGGCGGACGAATGGCCTTGTGGATGGCCAGAGTCAAAGTTGTTGTTGAGGGACGCGAGAAAATCCCAGCCGGACGCGCGGTCGTTTTCATGTCCAACCATCAGAGCAACTGTGACCCGCCGGCTCTGGCCGTAAACCTTCCTCCCGTCCTCATTCTGGCGAAAAAGGAACTCTTTCGGATTCCTATCCTGGGGCGCGGAATGCGTATGCGGGGATTTATTCCCGTGGACCGCGAAAGCCGCGAGCGGGCTTTCGGCGCCGTGGACGAGGCCGTGGAAGCTCTTAAGAAGGGATCTTCTTTCCTGGTATTTCCCGAGGGAACTCGAAGCAGGAACGGAAGGTTACAGGCTTTCAAGAAGGGCGTTTTCGTAATGGCCATCAAGGCGGGCGCGTCGATCATGCCGATTTCGGTTTCAGGCGGCGGCAAGATCATTCGCAAGGGGGAATTCGCCATCCACCCGGGAACGCTTCGGATTACCATTCACGATCTCGTTCCCACGGACGGTTACAGCGTGACGGACCGGGCAGTGGTTGCGGGCAGGGTGCGCCAGGCGATTTTGGCGGGCCTCAGGCCTGATGAGCGGCCTCTCGAACAGGATTTAGACTGACCAGCAGCGGTCTCAATCGCTTGTCTCTTGCGAATCCGATTGGCCGAAATGCCGCCGCACCGCCGCGTAGATTTCAGGCAAGCGGGAGTAGGCGGCGGAGCACTTCAGCCATCGCACGTTATCGATGGCCGGATAGCCGGAAATAATTTTATTGGGTTTAACGTCGGAGGGAATGCCGGTCTGGGCGGTGGCGATGACGTTGTCCCCGATTGTCAGGTGGCCGGCCACGCCCACCTGTCCCGCCAGAACCACGTTCTGCCCCACCTTGCAGCTTCCCGCCAAGCCTGACTGTCCGCAAAGCAAGGTGTTCTCGCCGATATCACATGCGTGCCCCACCTGAACCAGATTATCGACCTTCACTCCCCGCCGGAGCCGTGTTTCACCCACCGTCGCGCGGTCAACGCAGGCGTTCGCCTGGATTTCCACGCCATCTTCAACAACCACCGTTCCAGCCTGCACGATCTTGTAGTAGGCGCCGTCCGACTGCCGGGCAAAGCCGAACCCGTCGCCGCCGATCACCGCCCCGTTTTGCAGGATCACGTTGTTTCCAAGGGTGACGTCTTCGCGCACCACGGCATGCGAGTGGGCGAAAAATCCATTCCCGATTTTCGCACCCCGGTAAATCATGGCATGCCCTTTGATAACACAGTCGTCGCCGATCTCAACGCCTTCCTCAATCACCACGTAGGGCCCAATTGATGGATTGCGGCCCAGTTTAACGTCGGCGGCGATGACGGCGGTGGGATGGATGCCCGGGGCCGGGCGCAGGGGCGGCGAGAAAAGCTCTAACGCCCTTGCGAAGTCCAGGTAGGGATTCTCGGAGCGCAAAGCCGGACGCCCCGGATCAGGCTCCTGCGGAGATAAAATGATGGCTGCCGCTCGTGTTGTCTTCAGTTTCCGCCGATATTTAGGATTGGAGAGGAAGGTTAAGGAAGTGGGTCCTGCCATTTCAATTGGAGCAACTGCCGTGATTTCAAGGTCTTCAGGGCCCTCAAGCTTGGATCCCAGCTTTGCCGCGATGTCGCCAAGTCTCATAAGTCGAACTCCTTCCGGGGTGAAGGGAACCAGGCAATCAAGATCACGCAGGAAACGCTCCATTGCCATTCCCATGGTGCAAGGTTATCAGGGGTGGCCGCTTGTAAGCAACGGGTCAGAGAGGGAACTAGTACCGAAGTCCTCTTGTCTTGCGGGAGCCTTGGCTCCAAAATGATCGCAATTCAGTTTCTGAACTCCGGCCCCGTCTTTTCAGACCGGAAACAGCGGCGGGCGCTTGCGACTTCAGAACAAACAACAAGCTGCGAGCAGTTGACTTAGGTGGATGACATGAGCACCGAGCAACAAGGCATTCGAGCCGGGATGAGAATTCCCATCGAACTCCCGGTAAGCCTGCGCTGGAAAAGCCCGGCGGGCATTCAGCAGCATGCAAAAGCCAGAACGGGCAATATCAGCGGCAACGGACTTTTTATTCTGACTTCCGTCCGGTTGCGCCACGATACGGAGATCCAATTTACCGTATTGCTCCCTTCGGAAATCACCAAAGTCCGCGCCAAACTCGATTGCCAAGGGCGCGTAGTGCAGCAAAGGTCGGAGCGCGGGGCCTCCGGGCTTGCCGTGGTCATCGATGACTACCAGCTGCGCTCCACCGGCAAGCCGGTATAGCTCGCGGTATTCCCTGAATTGGGTTCCTGGCAGCGCCTGCTCGCGAGGGCTTAAGCGAGTTCCTTCCTTTTCCATAAGCGGGATCGGCGGTTGAAAATTCTATTTACAAACTAAAGATGACCGGCTGTCTGGAGGATTCAAACTTTAAGCATGCGCCCGAATAACCAGCAGCGGACGAGAAAAAAGATCAAAATCCTGATCGCGGATCGCGAAAGCATTTTCCGCATAGGGGTGAAGAAGCTCTTTAGCCTTGAGGATGACTTGCGCGTGGTGGCGCAAGCTGAAAACGCCCGGCAGGCGCTGGCCATGGTCAAATCCTTCCGGCCGGACCTGGCGATTGTGCAGCAGGAGCTTGCCGCCGGGGAAGATGGCAACCTGATGGCGAAAATCCGCCGCCAGTCCCCGGAATGCAAAGTCGTGCTCACGGCCTCCGTGGTTTCCGAAGATTTGAGGGCGCAGGCTTTGGAATCAAGCGCCTCCGGGCTGATCTCCAAGGCGGATGAGCCCGAAGCTTTTGTGAAGAGCGTCCGGAAGGTTTTGGAAGGCGAAAGCATTTTTGCCGCTGCCGAGGCCCCGTTGGCGGGCCAGGAACTGATTGGCGGCAACGGCCGCCGTGCCCGGCCGGTAGATACGCTCACGCGCCGCGAAAGGACGATTATCAGTTGTCTGACGCAGGGGTGGCGAAATCGCGAAATTGCTCAGCACCTGACGATTACCGAACAAACTGTGAAAAACCATCTGAGGTCCGTGTATGACAAGGTCGGGGTTTCCGACCGGCTGGAGTTGGTTCTCTACGCCATCCATCAACATCTTGAGCTGCCGCCTGTAGGTCCTTGAATGTGAATGCCTTTGGGCAACAACGCCCACCTGGGCGGGGCAAATCCTCTGTTTTGGCAATTGTCGGCCCAAACCCTGGCAGGCCAGCCACCCTTTTGGGGCTTATTAAGTTCTCCCACCGTTGAAAATCCAGCTTGGTCTTGCCAAACGGCTTGTGCTAAGATGCGATTCGACTTAGGCTGGTCGGCCGGTTGGAGCCAATATCCTTTTGAAGCTTTCAAAAATGGAATCCTCTTGTCAAAGACGCACCCTTGGCTGTATGTTTCGAGCGAGCGATTGAATGCTCATGCGGCAAACTGACAGGCTTCGGAAGGCGCTTCATTGGTTTCGCCAAAGCGACGGCGATTGCAAAGGGTGATCAATCGTTCGAGATTGTGCTTGTAACCAACTGATTATAAGAGCAATATGTATTATATTTGGACCTGTGCCATAGAGGGAGGCAGCGCTGACAGCGCTTGATTTGCCAGCTAAGTTTTCGCCTGAAATCCTCAGTTTCCTGGACTATGCACGGGTTGAGAAGGGGCTGGCTTTTAACAGTATCGAGAGCTACCGGCACGACCTTAAGAAGCTTGCCTTGTACTTGCAAGGCTCCGGCCTTGAGTTGGAGCATGTCCGGCACGAGAATATTCGCAAGTTTCTTGAGTCCTTATACCATCAGGGTTTAAGCGCGCGTTCGGCGGCAAGGCACTTGGCGGCCTTGAGGCACTTTTTCCAATTCCTTGTCAAAGAAGGGAAACTCGCTGTAGATCCCGCCCGGGATGTTGAGGCTCCAAGGCTCGACCATTCACTGCCCAAGTACCTGAGTTCCCAGGAAGTGGACGCCTTGCTGGCTCAGCCCGAATCGGCAAGTCCGGCCGGTTTGCGGGACCGGGCGATGCTGGAGTTGCTCTATGCGACCGGCATGCGTGTTTCAGAGCTTCTCAGTGTCCGCTGGGAAGATTTTGAACCGAACCTCGGGGTTCTTCGCTGTCTTGGCAAGGGCAGGAAGGAGCGGTTAATTCCCGTGGGGAGATCGGCGCTCAAGGCCGTTGAAACCTATCTTCGTCAGGGGCGGAGCGGCTTGGTGAAGAAGCCGGGGGTTTCATTTCTGTTCCTGAACGCCCGGGGAGGCGCGCTTTCCCGCGTGGGCTTTTGGAAAATATTGAAAGCTTACGGCCAGAAGGCGGGAATTCACACGCCGTTGACCCCTCACATGATCCGGCACTCGTTTGCTACCCATTTGCTTGAGCGTGGCGCTGACTTACGTTCCATTCAGACCATGCTCGGGCACAGCGATATTTCAACCACCCAGATTTATACGCATGTCCTGAAAGAGCGATTGCGGCAAGTATATCAATCTCATCACCCGCGAGCCTGAAACCGGTTTTCTCCCGGGTTGCGGGAAATGCAGGAACCTATGAGCGACTATAACTTCTTGATGGAGAGCAGGCTTTCCCCGGCGCAATTCCAGGTGTTAAACAACCTGGTTCGGATTGCTCACGCCGAGGAACTGAACTTATACCTGGTAGGCGGCGCGGTGCGCGACATGACCTTCGGGCGGGCGGCGGTGCGCAATCTGGATTTCGCCGTGGAAGGGGAGATTCAGAAGATATTACGCCACTTGCGCCTGGGAAGCTCCAAGCCCAAGGGGCATGCAAAGGCGCTCCATGGCTGGGATCAGGCGGCGGCCGAAGTGTTCAACGCGCAGGTTGATCAACGGAAAAGGTCGGCAAGGATATGGTTTGCCAACGGCGTCCGCGCTGAAATCGCGCAGTGCCGCCGGGAAACCTTTTCAACGCCCGGCCGTCCTCCCGCGATCTCTCCCACTACGATCTTCGACGACCTGAAAAGGCGGGATTTTGCCCTCAACGCCATGGCGATCTCCCTCCATCCGAACTCGCGCGGCCTTCTTCTCGATCCCAAGAACGGCGTATCGGACATCGAGAGAGGAGAAATTCGAGCCCTGCACTCCCGCAGTTTTCAGGAGGATCCGGTTCGCATTTACCGATTATTCCGGCTGGGTTTGCGTTTGGGGTTCAAGCCTGAGGAAAAAACGGCTCGATGGCTGGAGGCGGCGCTCGATGAGCGCGCCTGGGCCAATGTTCCGCCCGATAGCCAGGCTCGGGAACTGGAAGCCGTCCTCCATGAGGACAGCCCCGACCGCGTGCTCAAGATGTACGCGCAGCGGGGAATTTTAAGCGGCCTAGACCGGAATCTCACGAAAATCCCCTATGACAGCTTTCGCAAAGTCCATGGAGTCTCGCGGAAAATACCCGGCGCTGATCCCTATCTACTGAACGTCCGCTGCCTTGTGGGAAAGCTTGCCGGGCCGAACAAAAATCGTCTCGCCCAGAAGATTCTCGGCGACGCCAAAACCGCCAAGATGGCCCTGAACCTGGAATCTGAAGCGAAGAAGGTTGGCCACGTGCTGGCGGGTTCCAAATGCGCCCTGCCCAGCCAGGCCTTTAAGTTGTTATCGGCTCAGCCGCAGCCTTTGTTGCTTTTCTTGTTGGCGTATTTCCCGCAGGCTAAAATTCAGAATCGAGTCAAAAACTATCTGGTGAAGGTTCCTCAGGTGCAGTCGCGCGTGCCTCGGCAGGACTTGCTGGCGCTTGGCGTGAAGCCCGGGCCCGGCTTCGAGAAAATTCTTGAGCGCATCTTTTTTGACCTATTGGACGGGAAGCTTAAGACGCACCATCAGGTTGAAAAGGAACTCCGCTCTTTGGCCGGGATTAAAGAACCTGTAGCTGCTCCCCCGCCTGTCGAAAAGCCTCCTAAGGCGCAACGAGGTAAAAGGCAGGGACGGCTTGCAAAAATTGCCGATGCCGTGGCCGACCGAAAGAGGAAAAGCGAAAAATAAAACAGGGCGTCAGCACGATCTTCCGCCAGTGGTCGAAACCGGAAAAAGTTCCGGGATGAAACATTTTTTGCAACACGGTTGGATTCGAGCTGCAGAAGGCTTCAGGACAAGTTTGGAAGCACATTTCCGTGGGAGGTAAAACAGGCGATGGTGAAATTTATCGTTGGCGTCATCATAGGGATTCTTCTCGTGCCGGCCAGTTTCTATTTGTACGTGCGCTCCGGGCATGCTCCCGTTGCGACCTCGGCTCCGCCCATGCCGTTTGAACAGTTTTTTGCCAAAACAGCTTTGCACGCGACTCTAAGGCGGGAAGCGCCCAAAACCCGCACCACCGCCGGCAGTCCCGGAGAGCTGCTTGCCGGGGTGCAGGTTTATCGCCACAACTGCGGCATGTGCCACGGCCTGCCCGGAAAACCGATGTCGGGAGTCGCAAAAGGGGAATTTCCACCACCGCCGCAACTGTTTGAGCCCGATCACATGGTGACAGACGATCCTGTGGGCGTAACGTACTGGAAGGTAAAGCACGGGATTCGCCTGACCGGCATGCCGGGTTTCCACGCTTCGCTTACCGATGAGCAGATCTGGAATGTCAGCCTGCTGATGGCCAATGCCAACAAACTGCCGCCTGACGTCAGCGCAGCGCTTCAAGCCCCTTTCGGGCCGCCGCCCGCGCCACATCCGCCGGCCGCGCCCGCCGCAAAGCCAGCGCACCGGCGGAAATGACGCCCGGCCTGCTCCCCGTCGGGAGCAAGCGATAAATCCCGGGTATTTCCAGCTTCACATCCTTCTCCGTGCCAGAAAGCGCCGGACGACCGTGGCGCCGGCGCTTTCGATTAGTCGCCCGTCATCGCCGGGTCAAGGGCAAGGTTCGAGCGGCCCTGCACGACGGCAGGCGCGCCGCCGGATTTTTTGGTAAAATAGGTCGGAATGGCTTCCCCAAATTTTGTCCATCTGCATTTGCACACGGACTACAGTCTGCTTGACGGGGCGTGCGGCATCGACCGGGTTATGGATCGGGCGGTCGAGCTCAAGATGCCGGCCGTGGCTATAACCGACCACGGGAACCTGTTTGGCGCCGTAAAATTTTACGAGGCGGCGCTAAAGCGCGATTTGAAGCCTGTCATCGGCTGCGAAGTCTACGTGGCGGGGACCAATCGCTTTGACCGCTCCCCGGACGCCGACCGGCCCAACCACTTCGTGCTTCTCTGTGAAAACGAGAGCGGCTACCGCAACCTGGTGAAATTGGTTTCAGCCGCATACACTGAGGGGTATTATTACAAGCCCCGAATTGATAAAGACCTGCTGGCGCGTCATTCCGAGGGGCTGATTGGCCTTTCCGCCTGTTTGCGCGGGGAAGTCGCCATGGCGCTCTCCGCCGGCCGGTATGAGGCTGCCCGGCAGTCCGTTCACGATCTGCTGGACATCTTCGGCAAAGGAAACTTCTTCCTGGAGATTCAGGACCAGGGCATGGAGGAAGAGCGCAAGATCAATCCTGACCTTGTGCGGCTCTCGCGCGAAACCGGCATCCCCCTGGTAGCCACCAACGACTGCCATTACATTACCCAGGATGACGCCCACGCCCAGGAAGTTCTGGTCTGCATCCAGACGGGCAAAACTTTGAGCGACACCAATCGCATGAAGTTCCCGACGGAGCAGTTTTATTTCAAGCCATATGAGGAAATGGCGGCGGTGTTCGGTGAAATCCCCGAAGCGTTGTCGCGGACGCTTGAAATCGCCGACCGTTGCAACGTGCGTCTTGAGAAGAAAGAGCACGTTTTCCCCCACTTTGAGGTTCCCTTCGGCGAAACCTTAGACAGCTTCTTCGAACGAGTGACTCGGCAGGGTTTTGCCGGGCGCCGCGAGCGCCTGGAGCGTTTGCACGCCGCCGGCCAGTTGCGGGAGCCCCTCGAAGCATACGACGACCGCCTGAACCGTGAAATTGAGCTGATCAAGCAGATGCGCTTTGCGGGCTACTTCCTGATTGTGTGGGATTTCATCCGCTTTTCGCGCGAGAAGTGCATTCCAGTCGGACCGGGACGCGGCTCGGCGGCGGGAAGCCTGGTTTCCTATGCGCTCCGCATCACTGACATCGACCCGCTCCAGCATGGCCTGCTCTTTGAACGATTCCTCAATCCCGAACGGATCAGCTTTCCCGATATCGACATCGATTTCTGCATGCGGCGCCGCGGCGAAGTGATCAATTACGTGACGGAAAAATACGGCCGCGAGAACGTCAGCCAGATCATCACCTTCGGAACCATGGGCGCCAAGGCCGTCCTCCGCGACGCCGGCCGGGCGCTCGACATGCCTTTTGCGGAAGTCGACAAGATCGCCAAACTGGTGCCCAACGTCCTGAATATCTCTCTCGACGAAGCGTTGAAGCAATCTTCCGAAATGCGCCAGATGAAAAACCAGGACCCGCGCGTGGCGGACCTGGTGAAGGTTGCCGGACGCCTCGAAGGCTTTGCCCGCCATGCCTCAACCCACGCCGCCGGAGTTGTGATCTCTCCCCAGCCGCTGCAGGAGATCGTTCCGCTCTACAAGAGCAGCAAAGACGAAATCACCACGCAGTATGCGATGGACGATCTCGAAAAAATCGGCCTGCTCAAGATGGACTTCCTGGGGCTCACCACGCTCACGGTGCTTGACGATTGCCTGAAGCTGATTGAGGAAACGCGCCACGAAAAGCTTGATCTTGACGCCTTGCCCCGCGACGATCAGGAGACTTACGAGCTGCTGGGGAAGGGACTGACGGCCGGGATATTCCAGTTTGAAAGCCGTGGCATGACGGAAATCCTGCGCCGCGTGAAACCCAGCCGCGTGGCCGACTTGACGGCTTTGAACGCGCTCTACCGGCCCGGTCCCATCCAGGGCGGCATGATCGACGACTTTATCGCGCGCAAGACCGGCCGCAAACGGGTCACTTACGATCTTCCGCAGTTGAAGGAGTATCTGGACGAAACCTACGGCGTGATCGTTTACCAGGAGCAGGTGATGCAGATCGCCGCCGCCGTCGCCGGTTTCAGCCTGGGAGAAGCAGACGTTCTGCGCCGCGCCATGGGCAAGAAGAAACATGAAGTCATGGTGGCGATGCGGGAAAAGTTTCTTGCGGGAGCGAAAACGAACGGAGTGCCCGCAAAGAAGGCTGAAAAACTTTTCGATCTGATGGAGCAATTCGCCGCCTACGGATTCAACAAGTCGCACTCCGCCGCTTACGCCCTGGTCGCCTACCAAACCGCCTATCTTAAAACGCATTACTCTGTCGAATTCATGGCGGCCATCCTGACCTCTGAAATCGGGAATCCCGACAAGCTGACGCATTATCTCAACGAGTGCCGCGACATGGGAATCGACATTCTACCGCCCGACGTCAATTCAAGTGACCGGACTTTTACGCCCAGCGGCAGCCAGATTCGCTTCGGACTTACGGCCATCAAGAACGTCGGCGACACGGCGATTGCGTCCGTGCTGGAAGCCCGCAACAAGCTGGGACGCTTTGACAATCTGTTCCAGTTTTGTGAAAACGTTGACCTCCGCCTGCTGAACAAGCGCGTGATTGAAAGCCTGATCAAATCGGGCGCCATGGACTCGCTGGGAAGCCGGCGGGCGCAACACTTGGCCGTCCTCGACCGGGCGATGGAGTGGGGGCAAAAGCGCCAGCGCGCGGCCGAAACCGGCCAGCATGGATTGTTTGGCGGAGGCGGGGAATCCGGAACAGCGCCGCCCACCGACATGCCCGACGTTCCCGAACTTTCAGAAACAGACCGCCTGGCCGGGGAAAAGGAGCTGCTGGGTTTTTACGTTACCGGCCATCCTCTCGAAAAGCATTTGGCGCGCCTGCGGGAGTTGACAGAATCGAATAGCTCGATGATCGACGAGATCGAGAACGATGCTCCCATTACGCTGGGGGGCATCCTGACAAACCTGCGAATTCGCCCCAGCCGCAAAGGCGCGCTCTGGGCTGCCGCGTCGCTTGAAGACCTGCGCGGCAGCGTTGAGCTTCTGGTCTTTCCGCAGGCGCTTCAGCAACTCCAGGGTGTTCTAAAGAACGACGCGGTTTTGTTGATTAAAGGCCGGGTGCGGCATGATGAGAACTCGCGCGCCAAAGTTGTCGTAAACGAAGCGAAGCCTCTTGACGCCGCCTTGAACGGCAAAAAGCCGACCCTGCGGATTCGAATCGATCCGGCGAACGTTTCCGCGCAGATGCTAGGCAAGCTCGAAAGTCTGCTTCGCTCTCATCCGGGAGAAAATCCCGTGCTCTTTGAGCTTGAACGTCCGGGAGACTTTAGGGCGCTTGTGCAGCCGCGAAATCCGCGCGTGGCCAACGCCAATGCGGAATTGCTTGCCCACCTTCGCAGCCTTTGCGGCGAACAAGCGGTCACGGTGGAGCGGCAGGACGAAGTTCAAAACAGGGCGTGAAGAACGCCGCCCATGATGGGGCCGCGGATCGCGCCGGCCCTCCAAGGATGCCGATGACAAAACTGACGGGACAAGCCGCCATTGTGCAGGACCTGGAGCGACAAATCTCCGAGCTTGAGCGCCAAACGGGTTCCAGCGTGGCGCAGGAAGAGATCAAGCGGCTCCAGGAACAAATCGAGAGCCTTCGCCAGACGGGGCCCTCGCCGCAAAATAAAGACGCCTGGACGCGCGTCCTGCTGGCTCGCCATCCGCAGCGCCCTTACACGCTCGATTACATCCAGATGCTCTTCACCGATTTCACCGAGCTCCACGGCGACCGGCGCTTCGGCGATGATCAGGCGATGGTGGCGGGCTTTGCCCGCTTTGAAGGCCGCGCCGTCATGGTGGCCGGCCACCAGAAGGGAAGAGACACCAAACAGAAGCTGGCTCGCAACTTTGGGATGACCAACCCGGAAGGCTACCGCAAGGCGCTGCGCCTGATGAGCCTCGCCTCCAAATTCGGACTGCCTATTATCACCTTTGTCGACACGCCGGGAGCCTATCCTGGCATCGGCGCGGAAGAGCGCGGCCAGGCAGAGGCGATTGCTTACAACCTGAAGGAAATCCCCAAGCTGCAAGTGCCCATCATTCCCGTGATCCACGGCGAAGGCGGCAGCGGAGGCGCCCTTGCCATCGCCGTCGGAGACCACGTCCTGATGCTTGAAAACGCCGTTTATTCCGTGATTGCTCCGGAAAGCTGCTCTTCAATCCTCTGGCGAGACTGGGAGCACAAGCAGGAAGCTTCCCGCATCCTCAAGCTGACGGCGGATGACTTGTACGGCTTCCGCATTATTGACGAGATTGTCCCGGAGCCTCCTGGCGGCGCGCATGCTGATCCCGAGGCCGCCGCAGGCTTTCTCCGGGCCGCCATCAAAAAAGGCCTGTCCGATCTCTTGCCGCTCTCGCTTGAAGAGTTGCACCGCCGCCGCTTTGACCGGCTGCGCTCTCTTGCAACTTTCGTCAGCGAAGGTTAACCGCAAAAACCGCGGATCTGAAGATCCGCTCTACCGCTTCAATTGCCGGAACCCATCAAGTCTTTGCCCAGCAGGGACGATGACCAGATTGTATGATAAGCGGTTCGCCTTTATATCGTCCTTATGAAGGCCTGGTCGAAATCAGCATCCTGGGCAAATCGTTTCAGGTACCGGAAAAGAATACCTGCTTGCGGGCCTTTCAATTTGTCGCCCCGGAAAGCATTCCCTACGGCCGCTTCTGCTGGAACCAGGAATGCCAGTTGTGCCGCATCGGCTACACCATGGAAATGGGTCCCAAGCCCGCCGTCCATCCGGTCCTCGCCTGCAAGATTCTGGTCGCTCACGGCATGAAGATCGTCGAGTTATCCAATGAGCTGAAGTTATCGCTCGGCCCCATCCTGAAAAACCGCCGGCTTTGACGTCGAGGCGGCTTTGCCCCGCCATTTGATGAAGTAAATTCGCCGCCACGCCTACACAACAGCGCCTCCCTGTATATTGCATTAAGCCGCAAGCAGGAGTACGTTACTACTCGACTGGAAAGTTAGAATGAAAATTCCGGCCGGGAAGGCCGGTGAGCTTCAGGAGAAACTGAGTCGCGGCACGCTGCTCGCAAACACCTGCTGCGGCCAATCAGCAGGCCGCAAAGATTCCTGACTCGA
>JAJYHU010000118.1 GCA_021784615.1 Acidobacteriota bacterium
CCGATCCGGCCAGGCTCCAGCAACTGAATGCCATTGTGCATCCCCGCATTATCCAGCGCGTTGACGAGCGCGCCCGCGAGTGTTGCGCGCAAGACCCCACGGCGGTGGTCATCGTGGACGCCGCGCTGCTCTATGAGACGGGGATCAGCGGGCGTTTTAGGAAAGTGATCGTCGCCTGGTGCCGCCCTGCGCAACAGGTGGAGCGCTTGATTGCCAAGTCCGGCATGACGCGCGAGCAAGCCGAACAGCGCATCGCGAGCCAGATGCCCGCCGAAGAAAAACGACGCCTGGCGGATTTTGTGATCGATTGCTCGGGCAGCCTGGAAGAGACTCGCCGCCAGGTGGAAGCTCTCTACCCGCAACTGTTCACGCTGGTCCAAACGGCGTAGGCTGAGAGGCGGACTGCCAGGGAGGGGGTAAAATCTACGCGGTGTGCGAGGTTAACACAATTTTGACGCGCGCACGGCAATTGCGAGCCCGAATGAGTTTCTAACTTATTGATATTGCATGGGATAAATCTTTTGAGATTTTTGAGCCTAAAGTCCCAAAAATCCCATTTGCAGCCTCTTTTCTGCTATGTAGCCTAGATTGCGAGCATCGCCATGCCTCCAAAACAGCAAGTTGCGGCAAGTCCCCAGCGCGGAACGCGGAAACCGCGCGCGACCCGCGCGGCTTTCTCGCGCAGGTCCCGCATGCTGCGTCTCGGAGCCATTTTGTTGGGGCTATTGATCCCCGGCTGTGCGGCGCTGCCCCGTTGTCTCCTGGCGCAAAGCGTTCCTTATTCCGAGAGCCGCGACTACGCCTGCGTGCTTGCCGAGCTTGCGCAAAAGGAGATCCGGCCGAGCCATCTGGGATCAGGCGAATTGCTCCGCGAGAAGCCGCAGCGTGTGCCGCTGGAAAGCCATGAAAGCCCCGCAGGTTTAAGCCTTGAGACGGGGCTATGGCGCCTCGAGATCGCCAAAAATCCCTGGAGTCTATCCCTCATCAACAAGCAGACCGGGGCCCTATGGCGCATGGGAGCAGGCGTTGCCGGCGGCGGCGTCGGCTGGAGCCGGGGCGATGTTGAAAGCGCGTCGGCAAATCCAGCCCTGCACATTGACGCCATCACGCAGATTCAAAACCGGGCCGGAGGCTGGACGATGCAGGCGAGGGTCAAGGGCTCCAGCAAGCCTGTGCGTCTCGCCCTCGATGTTCTTTCCGCAAATGTCATCCGTTTTTCGATTGGCGGCGACGCGCTTGGCGAGGACGAGAAATTAAGTTTGGAATTCAGCGCTCCGGGGCCTTTCTTTGGCCTGGGTGAGCGGTACAGCCGGACGGAGCTTGACGGGATCAAGACCACTCTGATCCCCACCGGCTTTGGCGGGCCGGTTGGCCACAATTGGACTTACATCCCCGTTCCTTACGTCCTGACGCCCCAGGGAATGGGCCTTTATCTCGACACTGCGCGGATCAGCACGTTCGATTTCCGCCAGGCAAGCGGCAAGGAATTCCGCGCCACGCTAGCCGGGCCGTCAACGGACTGCTACTTCTTCGTCAGCGGCGGGCCCAAAGGAATCATCGAAGCCTATACGGATCTGATGGGTCGGCCGCGGCTTCCACCCGCCTGGACGTTCGGCGTCTGGGTCACGGCCCTTGAAGGCAAGGACGCCACTCTCCGGGACGCGCGGCGGCTCCAGCAGGCCAGGATTCCGGTGAGCGCGCTCTGGGTGTTTGACCTGCTCGATCCCGGCACGAACATCGGCTGGCCGCTGTGGACCACCGGCTACTATGGCCCGCCGCAGGAATACACCGCCGAGATCCATCACATGGGCTTCAAGGTTCTGACCTATCTGAACAACTTCGTGTGGTCGATTTTGCTTCCTTACACGCTGCCCAATCCCGCTTACCAGGCGGGGATGCGGAAGGGCTTCTTCGCGCTGAAGGCGGGCGGCGCGGAAGAGAAAATCGCCGGCATTCCCGTGGGCGTCGTCGACTTCACCAATCCTCGGGCGGTTGATTGGTGGCAAGCGATGCTGCGCCGCATTGTGGTGGACTACAACTTTGACGGCTGGATGGAGGATTTCGGCGAAATGCGCAACAGCCGTTGGTCCAACAACGCCACTGCGGAATGGATTGCCAAAGGCTTCCGTTTCTCAAACGGGCTGACGCTGCGGCGGATGGCCACCCTCTATCCGCTGATTTATCACCGAATCACTTACGAGATCACGCACCAGCTTCGCCCCGGCATCGTGCGGTTTGCGCGGTCGGGATACGCGGGCTCGGAGGGATACAGCATCAACTGGGGCGGCGATCAGAGCGTGAATTGGAGTTCTGACCGCGGGCTCGCCTCCGTGATTCCGGCAGGCATCAGCGCGGGCCTGGCGGGATACGCCGTCTGGGCTCCGGACATCGTGAGCTCCGGTTTTTCCAAAGAGCTCTGGATGCGCTGGGTGGAGTACGGAGCCTTGACGCCCATCATGCGGGATCATCTTTTCCAGAAACCGCAATTCGCCGTCGATCTCTGGTTCGATTCTGAAACCGTCAGCCTTTTTCGGCGCTACGTCCGGCTTCACAATTCGCTTTTGCCCTATCTTTACACCTACGCGCGCACAGCTTCCGAGACGGGCCTTCCCATCATCCGCCACCTGATGCTCGAGTGGCCGAAAGACCCCAACACTTACACCGCAGACCACGAGTATCTGCTGGGCAGCCAGATTCTGGTGGCGCCCGTGATCCAAGAAGGCGCGCGCGCCCGAAACTTTTACCTGCCGGAGGGAGATTGGGTGAATTATTGGACAGGCGCAATTCTGCAAGGCGGGCGAAGGGTGACGGTGGCGGCGCCGCTTGACGAGATCCCGATTTTCGTTCGCGCGGGAAGCGTGCTTCCCTTCAGCAGCTCGGGCATTCATGAGAAGCTGGCTGCCGAACGCGCCGGAGCAAGATTCGCCACGCTCGATCACGCCCTGACCTGGCGCGTCTTCCCGGCCGCTGGCGCCGCCCAAGGCTCGTTTGTGATGTATGACGGAACGGAAGCCCTGGCGCGGCAGCAATCGGCCCGGACCGACGTTCGTGTCCGGCACTCGCCAAGGCTGCGGCCTTATCGAGTGATTCTGCCG
>JAJYHU010000058.1 GCA_021784615.1 Acidobacteriota bacterium
GCCAAAGCGGTTTCCGCGGCTCACCATGGGGCCGAAAGTCGCGTAGGCGCTGTCCGTAACGCGGATGGTGTCGGTAAATGTGTAATGAAGGTCGTCAAAGTAGAGAGCCGTGTACCGGATGGTCCAGGGAGCCTTGGGATCAACGACCGGCGCGGGAACCAGATTGGATGCAAAGTCCGTGATGCGCTGGTAGCGGCCGTCATCGAACAGCCGGAAGTCGCTCTCCCGCAGGCTGCCGACGGCCCGGCCTTCCCCGTTGCGCACCACCACGGTCAGTTGCACGGGCGGCGCGGGCGTCGCTTTTTCGCGCGGAGCAGGCCGCTTGTAGGCGGCGCGGCTGGTTCGATTTCTATGAGCGCCCGCGGCAGCGGAGGCAAAAAACATGGCTGACGCCAGGCACCCTAAAATCACGCTGCGCGCCATGCCGCGCCGCCGCGCCGCTGGAATTTTCCCGGAAATTTTCATGGGCGAAACCTGCAAGGAGGGAAAGTTGAACAAGGCCGGAGCTTGGAATGACCTGATTTTTTGGATTTCTTTTGATCTTCCATCAAATGCGCAAAACAAGTATCGGTTCTTAGGGGTAAAATTGTCAACAAGACATTGGAGCGCGCGGCGCCTTGATTTGGCGGGCGTGATCTGTAATTCTTCCATGTGCCGCCGCGAGGGCTGCATGCCGGGCTGAAAGCCCGGCGCTGCGAGTTTGCAACAGAACGTGAAATGACGGATGGACGGCAAGAAAGTAGCGGCCGCCCTTCCAGGCGAGGTTGGCAGTGGCTGACAAAGACCTTGGGGATTTTATCAAGCGGTTGGAGCGGGAACGCGAATTGAAAAGAATCAGCGCGGAAGTTGACGTGGACCTTGAAATCACCGAAATCACCGACCGCGTTTCAAAGCGCGGAGGGCCGGCGCTGCTGTTTGAGCGGCCGCGCTCGGCGAAAGATTCGCGCGCTTATTCCATGCCGGTCTTGATCAACATGCTGGGTTCGAAAAAGCGAATGGAGATGGCGCTCGAGGTCTCTTCACTCGACGACGTGGCCCGGCGAATCGAAGACCTGCTCGACATGCGGCCGCCGGAAGGTTTTTTTGACAAGGTGAAGATGCTGCCCAAGCTGGCGGCAGTCGGCTCCTTTTTCCCCAAGACGGTCAAGACCGGTCCCGTCAAGGAGGTCATCGAGCGCGACCCTATTTCCCTGGCTGAGCTTCCCGTGATGAAATGCTGGCCCCAGGATGGCGGGCGTTTCATCACTTTCCCGATGGTCGTCACGCGGAGCCCCAAGAGCGGCCGGCGCAACGTCGGCTGCTACCGGATGCAGGTTTATGACGAACAGACGACGGGAATGCACTGGCAGGTCCACAAAGGAGGCGCGGAACATTTCCGCTGGCTTGGCCGGCAGGGCAAAGGCCGCCGTCTGGACGTGGCCGTGGCGTTGGGGGCCGATCCCATCACCATGCTCTCGGGAATTCTGCCGCTTCCGGAAGATCTGGATGAGTTCTTGTTTGCGGGTTTTCTGCGCAAGGAGCCGGTGGAGTTGGTGCGGTGTGAAACCGTGGACCTGGAAGTTCCGGCGCATGCGGAGATTGTTCTCGAAGGATACGCCGATCTCGACGACATTCGCGTGGAGGGGCCTTTTGGCGACCATACCGGTTACTATTCGCTGGAAGACAAGTTTCCGGCGTTTCACCTGACCTGCATCACGCGGCGCAAGAATCCCGTCTACGTTTCAACCATCGTGGGCGCTCCGCCCATGGAAGATTACTGGATGGGCTACGCCGTCGAGCGGCTGTTTCTGCCCTTGATGCGCAAGCAGATGCCGGAAGTGGTGGACATGCACATGCCCGCGGAAGGAGTCTTTCACAACCTGCTGATTGTTTCGATCCGCAAGAGTTATCCCGGCCACGCGCGCAAGGTGATGAACGCTATCTGGGGCCTGCCTGGCGCCATGTTCAGCAAGTGCATTGTGGTGGTGGATGACGACGTGGACGTCCACAACGTTCGCGAGGTGACGTGGAAGGCCCTGAACCATATCGATCCGGAGCGCGACATCCAGTTTGTGCTGGGGCCGGTGGACCAGCTTGAACATGCGTCGCGGCTGCCGAACTTCGGCTCCAAGATGGGCGTCGACGCCACTCACAAATGGCCGAGCGAAGGCTTTGCGCGGCCCTGGCCGGACGAGGTCACGATGGACGAGGCGACCAGAAAGAAAGTGGACGCTCTCTGGGCAAGCCTGGGGCTGGGCTAAGGAATTCTATTGCCCGCCGGGCGCAACGGCCGGGATCGGGATCGGGTCCTGCCGGGGCAGCAGGATGTAGGCTTCTGGCATTTTTACCTGGAGGCTGTAGCTTTCAAGCACTTTCCCGGGGAAAGCGGGTCCGAAGGCGGCTTGGCTGTAGAAGTCGCGTCCCTCGCGGGTAGTGGGATCGCTGATCAATACGATGGCGCTGAATTGCTTGTTCCGGAGCTTCTTCCACAAAGGGTCGGCAAAATGAGGATCGCGCAGGCTGAGCACTCTGAACATGAAGGGATCAAGAACGTAAGGCGCTTGCCCCGCCAGGACCGGCATCAAAGGGTCATTGGCCAGGATGAGTTTCGTGCTGTTTCCGGTGATTTGAAGCACCGTTTGGAATTCCTGCCGGCGCGGAATGGTGTCTTCTTTGTGGCGGAATTTTCTGGCGGCGGGAAATACCGCAAGGATGGCCGCAATCGAGAGCGCCGCCATTCCAAACAAGGCCTGTTGTCTGCCGGAGCGGTAGATCCAGACCGTGAACAGGATGATGGCGGCGACGTGGATGTCGATCAGGTGGTTGTAATCGGTTCCCGGGGTTCCCAAAATAAGCAGCGTCATGGCTGCAGCAGCGAGGAAAAAAAGCGGGGCGATCTCGGACTTTATTCGTCCCGGCCATGCCACCAGCGCCGCCGCGGCCAGGATCAGGAATGGAAATCCGCTGAGGTCTTCCACGCCGGTTACGAGAGCGATGCGCTGCGGAGTTTGCAGAATCGAAGCAAGGCCCATTCCGCCGGTCGCGCAGGCCTTGAACACCTCGTAGGCGCGGCCGCGCAAGTGCGCGCGCAGAAAAGCGGCGCTTT
>JAJYHU010000165.1 GCA_021784615.1 Acidobacteriota bacterium
ATTCGAACTTCCCCAGACAAACTCCGTGGCTGCATCCTCGAATCCGATCTACCTAATTTTTTGTCCTAGCCCCGTTGCATTATTTATGCAGATATCAATAGCGCAAAAAACCGCGGCCGGGCTAATGAGCCGCAACAACGCGCGGCGGTGAAGGGTCGCTTCTATATGCCGGGCAGCCTGTCTTTAATAGTCACGCCGCGTAAATGGAGTGAAGTCGGAATCCGGGTCATAGGCGCCCGTTTCAATCGGTTCGTATTCCCATTGTGGAAGCCCCCCATAGTCTTTCATTGAGCGGACAACGCGGCGGCTCTGCTGATTTTGCAAGACCGCTCTTCGCAGCGCCGGTCCATCCCATCCCTTTAGAGCGAATCCCCTGAGCCGTGCTTCCACTTGGGAATATTTGGGCTGCCCGGCCACATTGGCGTTCTCGTTGGGGTCTGCCTGAAGGTCGTAAAGCTGCGGAGGATAACCGTTCACAACAATATATTTATAGTGCTCCCAGCGGACCATTCGAACGGGCTCGACGACACCTTCGCCGAGATACTCGGCAATCACTACGCGCCCATCGCCGGTTTCGGCCGCCTTCAGCAAGGGCAGAAGGCTGCGGCCGTCTAACTCCGATTCGATCTTCGCGCCGGCAAGGTCCGCGAGGGTGGGGAGCACGTCGATAAGAGAAACCGGGGCGGCGATGCGCCTTCCCGCAGGCAAACGCCCGGGCGCGCTCACAATGAGCGGAACTCGGCTGGACCATTCCAGCATATAGCGCTTGGACCACTGGCCATGCTCTCCCAGCATCGCCCCGTGATCGCTGGTAAAGAAGACGGCAAAGCCCTTGTCCAGGTCGAGCTGCCTCAGTTCGGCTAAGAGCTTTCCGATGCGGTCATCGACCCAGGAAACCATGCCCAGATAATTTTGCCGCGCCTCGCGAATTTTTTCCGGAGAGAGCTTGACGAGGTTGATCCCATGTTGGATGACCAACCATTTGTAGGTGGGGCTGAGATCGAGAATGTTGCCATGGGGTTTGGGCAGCGGGATTTCAACGTCCTTATAGAGATCAAGATAGTGCTTTGTAGTGGTATAAGGGTCATGGGGTTCGGTAAATGATACATAAAGAAACAACGGCTGGTTCCGGTGCTTGCCCATCGCGTATTCGCGGAGGCGCGCGATGGCGCGATCAAACGTCATCTGGTCGAATCCCATCTGCTTCGTCCATTTATGCGGTCCCAGCATCCGCAGCATGGTCTGGACGTCGGTGCCTTTGTTCAGGACGGGTTCCAAGGTCCAGTCGGGCAGCGGACCGAAATTCGAGTGGAAGATGTCTGGAGTGAGCCGCTCGTTGAATCCGTGCGCCTGGTCGGGACCGATAAAGTGACATTTGCCGGAAGCCACCGTCCTGTAGTTGGCCCTCCGAAGATAATGCAGCGTGGTGGGAATGTGCGCCGCAAATTCCGAAGCATTGTCGTAAGCTTGAATCTTATGGGGCAGCCGCCCGGTCCACAGCGACATTCGGCTGGGCACGCAAAGCGGGCTGCCGCAGTACGCGGCATCAAAGACCGTGCCGGACCGGGCAAGGAGATCAAGATGGGGGGTGTGCGCGGCCTTTTGGCCGTAGGGACCGATCATGAAGGGCGTGACTTGGTCCGCCATAATGAAAAGAATGTTAGGCGGCAAGTCGGCGGTTCGACGGCGGTTCCTGGATGGCGTGGCTGTTTGCGGGGGCAGAAGGCTCGCGGTCACTCCACCTTTCACTGAAGTTTGCATAAATTCTCTTCGATTCACAGCCCACCTCCTGAAAGTGATGGTACTCGCCGACCGGAGTTCAACTCCGTTGTCCTAAACTTCGCAGGCGCTCGCCGACTTCGTGAAGCGTCTTCACATCTTCAACCGGAATCACGCCGTCGGGCAAGGGCCCGGTGTCCAGCAGCAAATTGGCCTTAAGGTTCCACGCGCTTTGAATCATCTGCATCACCTCTTCCGCGTTACGGTGTTTCCCATCGTCGGCTTTAACGTAAGCCCATGCGTGGGGTTCCAGCGTGTTGCAGAATTCCAGGTGCTTGGCCTGGTTTTTCTGCCAGGCTCGCCGGGCAACTTCCGCCGCCGTTCTCCTGTACTTGGGAAGGATAGAATCGAAATCATGAATGCTCAATCGGGCTCTTTCCGGAGCGGCAAAATCTTCGCTGCCGTTGGCGCCTTGCTTAAAGGAAATCAGGCATTGTGGTTGCAGCGAAGAGATCAGGGCGTAGGTTTCCGTGATGGGGAATAAATCGGGCCGCGCGTAATAGCCCAGAATCGGGTCGAACCAGATTCCGGCAATCGGTCCGTAATTTGTGAGCAATTCGCGCAGTTGATTGTGGACGTAATCAATATAGATCCTGAAGTCGGAATCTTTGCGCCACATGTATTGCGGTTGAGGGCTGGCATAGTCAGGCCGGGCGAATTTCCATCCCGCCCGCGGAGAATAGAAATAGGGATGATGCCAATCCGCCCCGTACGAGTAATAAAGAAACAGTCCGAGGCCTTTCTTGTGGCAAGCCGCCGCCAATTCTCCAATCAAATCACGCCGGGCCGGGGAGTCGTAGCTGTTGTAAGGGGTCTGCGCCGTTCGGAAAAGGCAGAACCCTTCGTGGTGTTTGGATGTCACCGTTATGTATTTCATCCCGGCGGCCAAGGCCAGGTTGGCGATCATGCCGGCGTCAAAAAGGTCGGGGTGGAAAGTGGCCTTGAGTTTTTCATACTGCGCGACGGGTATTTTCTCCTTTAGCATGACCCATGCGCCGCGCTCAAGCTGGGTGTAAAGGCCAAAGTGCATGAACAGCCCGAACTTGGCATGCTTGAACCATTCGAGCGCCGCGCTGTGAGAGTCTTCCCGATAAAGCGACTCGTACGCACGCAGGTAAGAAGGAATCTGATTGGATTGCGCCCGGCCATCAATACCTGTGATGGAAAGTGCGGCAGCACTGCCGGCCAGGCTTTGAAGGAAGGCTCTCCGATTCATCAAAGATGACTCCTTTCGCGAGGATCGCCGGCGGCTCGCTTTGAGACCGGATTCGGTGCGCAAAGGCGAGCGGACCAAAGTT
>JAJYHU010000404.1 GCA_021784615.1 Acidobacteriota bacterium
ACGTAGGGGAAGAAGGTCGCTGAAGTTGTGTCTGTCGAAAGCGCCAAACAGCACCCTGGGGCGGACCGTATCAACCCCAGGGATAAGCTCAACGCTTTTCGCCCTTGACGGCATGCCAAAAAGCTTCCCCCCCCGCCTCGGCCGCATGACCGATGGCGAGGCCGGCCTTCTTTGCGCCCTGGCCGACGGCAATACCGGCTTTCTTGGCTCCGACACCAATATTATGGGCGGTGGAGCCTATGGCAGTCCCCGCTTTGCGGGCATCCTGCGAGAGACTTCCGTCCTCTGCCCAGGCGCCGGAACTGGCTAGCATCGCCATGGCGAGCAACGTGGCAAGCGTGCGGGAAAATCGTCCTGCTCCGATTTTCTTGCGTTTGATGACCATCTCCTTTGAATATGCTTTCACTCAAATCATAGCAAAGCCTGTCGCCACCGGCATTTGCTTCCGGCCCCGATGCCTGGCAGCCAACCCTGCGGTTCCGTTGGCTATAGTGAACCCAGGATTAAGTCAGCCCAGCGCGCAGCGGGAAACATGTGTGGATCGAGGTAGGATATGGAAACGCAGGACTCGCAGGATGTGAAGGTGTGGGATCCGTTGGTGCGAATCTTCCACTGGTTGCTGGTGGCCGCTTTCTTCGTTGCCTATTTCGTGACGGATGAGGAGTATTTGCCGGTGCATGTCTGGGCCGGTTATCTGGTCCTGGCATTGGTCGTGATCCGCGTCGTCTGGGGATTCGTCGGCCCCAAATATGCCCGCTTCTCGAATTTTCTCTACTCCCCGGGACTGGCGATTTCGTATCTTCTCGATCTGCTCCGCTTCAGCGCCCGACGCTATCTCGGCCATAGCCCCGCCGGTGGCGCAATGGTGTTCGTGCTGCTGTTATGCCTGCTCGCCGCCACGGTCACGGGCCTCATGGCTTACGGCCTGGAGCATCAGGCAGGGCCGTTGGCCAGCATGATGAGTGGCTTTGCGGCAAACGGCGAAGTCGAATGGCCGGAAGAACTGCATGAATTCTTTGCCAACCTAACGCTGGGTCTGGTGATACTACATATTGCCGGAGTGTTGTTGGCGAGCTTTTCGCACAAGGAAAATCTCGCTCGCGCCATGATTACAGGGCGGAAAAAAATGTGATGCGCCGGCAACGGCGCCATGTCGGTGAATTTTCGCGCGCTTGCCTGTATCCCTTTGGCCTTTCGTGGCAACAGGCCCGCCACAATAATTCTCCAAGGGCAACGGAACCCATGGGGCAAAACGGCCTGTCCTTGGGCTCTAATGGGGCCGGTCCTCCGTGCCCACGACACGGGGGCGGGCATGCCGAGATTGGATAAAGAGCGCCACGAAAAATCCAGGCTGGATTAAACTCATGGGGCCGTGACACCGGCATTTCGAGTTGCATTTTCTTGGCCAGCCTTTCTCCACACGATTTTTGAGGATTCCTCATGTACGGATTTTCCACTGCTGTCGACCTCCCTTTTCCCGCCGCCATTGACAAGGTGACTGAAGCCCTGAAGAAAGAAGGTTTTGGCGTACTGACCGATATCGACGTAAAGGCCACCATGAAGGCCAAGCTCAACATCGATGGGCGTCCTTACCGCATCCTAGGCGCCTGCAATCCGCCCCTCGCGCACCGCGCCATCGAGACCGACCCGGAAATCGGCCTGTTGCTGCCGTGCAATGTCGTTGTGCGCGAAGACGACAACGGCAAGGTCGTAGTCTCCTTCATGGATCCCGCGGCCGTGCTGAAGCTTGTCGACCGCCCCGGCATCGCCGAGTTGGCGCAGGAAGTCAGAACCCGGCTGGAACGAGTACGCGACAGTTTGGCGGCGTAGCCTTCGAAGCCCCCTATCAGTCGCCGAGGGCTGCAATCCTGCGTCCGATTGTGGAGCTGGCTGCGGGAGGGATGGGCACGGCGTTTCTTCGAGAACTGGGAAGGCCGGCCTGAAGTGGCAGCGCCTGAAACCTTACGAGACGTTCGCCGAAATGACCGAGCGTCATTTGGGAGTTCAACCCGAAGGTTTCGGAGGAGCTGATTCCCAACCCGAGAGACGCGCGTTACGACCAGATGAAGCGCGTCATAGGGTGAGCCGCCAGGGGCGGCCTCATGGTTTCATGGGCGCCTTTGAGGCGCTCGCCATCTCAAGCCACCGGCCGGTGGTATTTGACTTCCTGCATTAACGCGGGCTTCGTCGGAAAATGTGAGCGTCTGTGAACGGTACGGAATGATGCCCACTCAAAGGCCTGCATGTCGGTGGCAAGTCGGCCCTCGACTGGTACGGTGTGCGGCAGTGCCTGTCGCAGAAATCCGTTCTGCATCTTTACGGCTGGACAACCGTCCGCCTCCCTGGCTGGCTTACCGAGCGTTTCCCGGCGGAATACCACCGCAAGCGGCTGTTCGATGAGCCGCCGAACGATCCGCTCCATGCAGGACCGTTCGAGAAACGCGAAGGCGCGCCCCGGGTCTCGACGCCCGAACGCGCGTTTCTGGAGGTGCTCAGCGAGGTGGGCGTACGCCAGCCCCTGCAGGAGGCGCGCGAACTTGCCGAGAGCGCCTATAGCCTGCGCGCCGATGTGTTGAATGACTTGCTGCAGCGCTGCACCAGTGTTAAGACGGTGCGCTTGTGCCTGCAGCTTGGGCGCGAGCTCACGCTACCCTGGGTCGCCAAGCTGGATGTAGCACGGCTGCCCACCGGCAGCGGCCGCGCTTGGGTATCCCGCTCTCCCGACGGACTGCTGGTGCTCAAGCCATGAACCAGCTTTACCTCGACACTATGCGCCTGCTGGTCCAGGTGCCCCGCTCGTTTTTTGGATGATCCATTCGCGCTCAAGGATGCCCGCTACGGCGCTGGACTGTGGCAGCATACGATGGACGATGCGATTCCCGGAGCGCTGGCCCAACACGTACACCGCTTGAAGCGTTTGATTTCCGCCCCCGATGTGTATAAATTTTTATACGAATTGAAGCGATGAGCGACGAAAAAGAGATTCGCTGGGTGGGTTCCGCCTACGACGACTTGTTGGCATTCCCGGACGACCCACGTCGCTCCGCTGGTTTCCAGTTGGGCAAG
>JAJYHU010000301.1 GCA_021784615.1 Acidobacteriota bacterium
AAGCTAAAACGAAGCTAGCTAAGTTATTGAAAAAACATAACGCGCCAAAAAAACGAAGCTAAAAAACGACAAAGAATGTTCCCGCCAAGTTATTGAAAACACATGCCAACAAAAAACACTGACAAACCGGGAGCGAGATTCCTCGCGGAGTTTATCCTGATCTCCTTCGCTTCGTTCGGGTTGTTCGCAAGCGGGCGGCGAACGGGATCGGAACCACACACCTGCCGAGCGGGATGGCGAACTCTCAGACATGCACGCCGATCGGAATGACCCGTGCGCCGCGCTCAGCGCGGTTGTCAAGTCAGCTTAGGGGCGCTCGCTATGCCCTTTCAGTCCTCAAGTGCCGCAATCACGGCTGAGGTGAACTCTTCCGTAGTCGCCTTGCCGCCCACGTCGCTGGTCAGGTGGCGTCCTTCGAGATAAACATGCTGAATCGCCTTCTCAACCCGGTTCGCAGCCGCGTGCTGCTCAAGGTGGCGCAGCATGAGGATGGCCGAGAGAATCATGGCCGTGGGGTTCGCGAGGTTCTTGCCCGCAATATCAGGAGCGCTGCCGTGCACGGCTTCAAACAGGGAGCTTTCGTCGCCGATGTTGGCGCCGGGAACCAGTCCCAAGCCTCCCACCAGTCCCGCGCAGAGATCGGAGAGAATGTCTCCGTAAAGATTCTCGAGCAGCAGCATATCGAAAGTTTCGGGCCGCATCACAAGCTGCATGGAACAGTTATCCACAATCAATTCCTCATGCTTGATGTCCGGATATTCGGGCGCAACTTTGCGGATGCAATCGAGGAAGAGCCCGTCGGAGAGCTTCATGATATTCGCTTTGTGAACGGCCGTGATCTTTCTTCTTCCGAGGCGCCGGGCATACTCAAACGCAAACCGGGCGATGCGGGTGGATGCCACTTCCGTAATCACTTTGAGGCTCTCGACAACTCCCGGCGCAACCACGTGTTCAAGGCCGGAATAGAGGCTTTCCGTGTTCTCCCGCACAATCACCAGATCAACGTTCTGGAAGCGGCTTTTCACCCCCGGCATGTTCTTAACCGGCCGCAGGTTCGCATAAAGATTGAGGGCGCGGCGCAGGGCAACGTTGACGCTGCGGTTTCCGACGCCGACCGGAGTGGTGATGGGGCCTTTGAGCGCCACGCGCGTTTCGCGGATCGATTCAACAAGGGGATTCATTTCGGTTTCCCCCTGGCGGCGTCCGACCACCGCTGTCGCCGCTTTTTCCACCCATTCGATTTGCGCTCCTGCGGCGTCGAGCAGACGCACGGTCGCGCGGGTTACTTCCGGCCCAATACCGTCACCGGGAATCAGAGTTACTTTAGTTGTCATGACTTCACCTGGAATAAGCTTTCTTTAGAAATCGAGTGCTGTGATGAATTGAAACTAAATTGTTTTCTGGAGCAAAAGACAGCCACAGGCGGCCTGCCTGGCTTTTGCGAAACAGGCCCGTGGCCCGGCAAACCGGTCGAGCGGACGGCGTCCTGCCGGCTAGCGCGCCTGGCTTGCGACCGGGGCGTTGAGCAGTTGCGACAGCTCGCTCAGGGAAGCCGAGGCGCCCAAATCGACTTTCGAACCGTCCACCTGAACGTCGAGGTTTTGCAGAACTTGAGAAAGGGCCGGCGACATGCTGGTTTTCAGCGCCGGCTGAGCGTTCCGAAGCAGGGAAAACAACTGGCCGAAGCCGTTGGCGGCTGCATCATTCTGGCAGCGGATCGAAAGGTGCGCCGTGGCGCCTCCCGTCCAATTAACCCGGTAGAGCACCGCTTTCACAGCGCCGAACAGCGCGCTGGGATTGAACTGAAGCTGCTTCCCACCGGCAAGCCAGGGAATGGCCTCATTGGCCGCCGCCAGGCCCGTCGCGATGCCCCATTGCGGCGCCAAGCCCTCAAGATCGCCTTCCCAGGAGCGGAAGTTGGCGTTGGAACTGAGCGCGGGCCGCTCGTTGTTCCGCACGTCCAGCAGCGCCTTGAGATCACCCAGTCGGCCAAACGCCGCCGTCGAGTCATGGATAAAGGCAAAGAAAAGGTCAGTCCGGGCGGCTCCGGAACCGAAGACGTAAAGGTTGTAACCGTCGTATTGCTGGATGGGCATTCCGCCCTTGGTAAAAAAATCATTGATCTGATCGGGCTGGAAGCTGCCTTCGGCCAGGCCAAAGAAGCGCGTCGTGTCCTGAACCTGCCCGCGCCAGCCAAGAACCAGTTCGTTCACGTCTTTTTCAGGATCGACACCCGCCGATTTCAGAAGCGTTTCCAGATTGCGAAGCTGCGGACTCAGCAGATGGGCGCGGATAAGAGCATACTGCGGAACCGCTCGCAGCTCCTGGAGATTGGTGTAGGACATCTGCTGCGTATCGGCGGGAAACATCGCCAGCGCATCCTGTCCGGCATATTGGCCGAAGAGCGGGGCGGAGAACAGAGCCATCGACGAAAAGGCAAGAGTCCAAAGCAGAAATCTTCCAACCAGTCGCTTGCAGCCAATCAAGAAACACCCCCTGCCAACACCAAAACAACGGCGCGGAGCCGTTTTGCGTCCTTCACGCTAGAATCTCCCGCTCGCCCCCTGAACTTCTATTATCGCCGCTATCGGGATTGGCGTCCACTGATTGCAAGCGCGCTGGTTGGGTCATTTCCAGTACTCGGCTCCCGGCAAGCTGCCATCCATAAGATAACCGCCGTCAATGGCCAAGATCTGCCCCGTGATGTACCTTGCCCTGTCCGAGGCGAGAAAGACGACGCCATCCGCAATCCACGCGGGATCGGCTATCTCCCGGAGCGGAATGCGCGTGAAAAGGGCCTTCTTAACCTGCTCGGTATACATCGGAACGGTGAGTTCGGTGTAGGTGGCGCCGGGACGAACGCAGTTGACTGTGATCTTGTGGGGCGCCAGCTCCGTGGCCAGCGTGCGCGCAAAGGCTTCCATCCCGCCCTTCGCCGCGGTGTATGCGCCGGCGGAGGGCTCGGAAAGTTCAGCGTGGATGGAGGAAATGTTGACGATGCGGCCTCCGCCTCCTTGTTTGATCATCTGCCGGGCCGCC
>JAJYHU010000405.1 GCA_021784615.1 Acidobacteriota bacterium
TAACAACCCACAGTGAAATGCCCGAATTGCGGCTTTGTCAGCTTTCCCGGACTCGATCAGTGCAAAAAGTGCGGACACCCCTTTGCCAAGGCTGAAAGCCCCAAGGCCGGGATTCCGCCCCTTTTCAGCCTGCCTTCCAAGATAAGCCATCGGCCCGTGGACGTGGTTTTCGGAGAGTCCAAAGGCCAGGAAGAATCCACGCCGGTCGAGGGCAAAGCCCAGGACGCGCCGTTCGACTCCCGCAAAGCCTTCCTCGACTTGCCCGGGCCGAGGCCGCCCGAAATAGAAATATCCCGGTCGAATCCGCCTATGGACTGGCAAAAAGAGATCTCCGAGCGCATGCAAGAGTACCGGCGCCGGCGCGAACGCATCGCCAAGAACAAAGAAAAGGACGGGAATACCCTCAACCTTGATTTCAACTCGCCCGATCTGGATTCAGAAAACGCCCGGAGCATGAGTAACGTTATCGAATTCCCTTCTTTTGATGAGCCAGACTTTCCGGAAGGTCCCGATCTGAATTCCAACGCTTTTGTCGACCCGGATATTCTGGACGAAGCTTTAACGCGAGATGAGCCAAGGCTGGACGCCGGGCCATTTCGCGTGGAACGGCCCGCCCCGACTGCGCCATTGGAAATTGAGCTTGATCCCTCGCCGGCGCTGGGCGACGCGGAAGGCCGCACAGCCATCCTCAAAATCGCGCCCCTCGGCAAGCGCCTTCTTGCCGGAGTTTTCGATCTTTTCGTCCTGCTTTCGTCCGCCAGCATGTTTGCCGCAATCTTCTGGCAAACAGGGGGAAAGCTGTCGTCGCAACCCCTCGATCTGATTGCCGTCGGCCTGGCCGGAGCCATTTTGCTGATGGCCTACGTCGCCATCTTCACGGTCTTTGCCTACGGAACTCCGGGGCTGATCTGGGCAGGCTTGGAAGTGCGCACCATCGAGGGCAACCCGCCGAAACGGATTGACTGCTTCTGGCGCGCGTTCGGATATCTGGTGTCAATTTCAGCCCTCATGCTGGGCTTTATATGGGCGCTCGTTGATGGCGATGGCCTGACTTGGCACGATCGCATGTCCAGAACCTTGCTCGTGTGCTCCCAGGAATCCGAAAACCTTCAGGCCGCAGAGTCGCCTTCGCAATAGGGCCCCGGGTAAAAACATGAGAGGATCGCAGTTCATTAATCAAAAACTGGGCAAACGGACGAGCCAAAAGTCCAGACTGCTGAAGGCGCGTCTGGAAACCCAGCGGACGACAAAACTCCCGCCTCGGGGAAGCACGGCTCGTCCCCCAAAGGGGATCCCTCGTTAAACGATTCCGAACCGTCCGATGGTTCAGCGCCTGCCTGCAGGGGAGAAGCCCGCTTTGAAGGCGAATGGATGCCGGCTGGCTTGGCGCCGGCAACTTAAGGTGGCGTGGCGCGGCGGAAGGCGGGGAAAACTCTCATGGACGCTCTCACATTTTTTGGTCTCTTTGCAGTGACGGCCATGCTGGTGTGTTACGCGCTTGAGAAGCGCAGCACGTGGTTCATCCTGCTGTTCGCCGTGGCATGCGCGCTGGGGTCGGTTTACGGATTTCTTCAGGGAGCGTGGCCGTTTGGGCTGGTGGAATCCGTCTGGTCGGTTGTGGCGGGCCGGCGATGGTGGAAGGAAAAAAGCGCCGCATAGCGCGGGCGCGGAGGAATCCGGGATTCGTAACCGCAATGGAAGGCTCCAAGTGGAAGCGCCGCCGCGCTTCTTGCGCGAGGCTCCGGCGCCAACTAAAAAAAAGCGCCATTCAGCGCGAGGCAGGGTACAATTCCGTGGTTGCAAAGGCAGGCAATTTTGGATCCACGGGAGTAAGGCTCGTATCACTCCGGCCCGGCCTGCCTGAGCCGCCATTCTGAGCGCCTTTGAGGATTTGATTGATGAGCACACCGTCTGAGGGCAACCGTCGCCATCCGTTATTTTCACGCGAGAACACCGTCCCTTTTCTCCTGGTCACGGCTCTGTTTTATCTCTGGGCCATTCCCAACAACCTGAATGACATCCTGATCAAGCAGTTCATGACCTCGTTTGAGATCACGCGCTTTCAGGCGGGCCTGGTGCAATCCGCCTTTTATCTGGGATATTTCTGCTGGGCCATGCCGGCGGCGTTTCTGATGCGAAGGTTCGGCTACAAGGCCGGGCTCGTTACAGGGCTTTGCCTGTTCGGCACGGGAGCCATTCTGTTCTGGCCGGCGGCTATCGTCAGAAGCTACGGCTTTTTCCTGCTTGCGCTCTATGTGATTGCCAGCGGATTGTCGTTCCTTGAAACGGGATCCAACACGTTTATCACCGTGCTCGGCGACCCGGAGACATCCGAGCGGCGGCTTAATTTTTCGCAATCCTTCAACCCGCTGGGATCGATCACGGGAGCTTTGGCGGGCACGGTTTTTATCTTTTCCGGGATTGAACTCGATCCCAAGCAGATCAACTCCCTCAAGGCGCACGGGACGCTGGGCGTTTACCTCCAGCACGAAACCTTGAGGGTGGTTCGGCCCTACGTGATTCTCGGCATCGCCGTTTTCTTCATGGCATTTCTGATCCTGCGGACGAAATTTCCCAAGACCGTCGAAGAGATTCACACCTCGGACCCTCGCGACAAAGGCAGGCTCCGCGACCTGTTGCACTACCCGCACTTCCTGCAGGGCGTTTCCGCCCAGTTTTTCTACGTTGGCGCGCAAGTCGGGACCTGGAGCTTCTTTATTCAATACATCGAGGACTACACGCATCAGCCGGAAAAAGTCGCGGGCTATCTGCTGACGGGAAGCCTGGTGGCCTTTGCCATCGGCCGGTTTGTGGCAACCTATCTGATGAAGTTTTTCCGGCCCAGCCGTCTGATGGGAGTTTTTGGGATCGCCAACATCGGCCTGGTGACTTTGGGAGTTCTGTTTCCGGGCTGGCTGGGAGTCGCCGCGCTGTTTCTGACCAGTTTCTTCATGTCGCTGATGTTCCCCACCATCTACGCGCTGGGGCTGAAGGGATTGGGTTCGAACACCAAGCTGGGCGGCTCG
>JAJYHU010000181.1 GCA_021784615.1 Acidobacteriota bacterium
TTTCCAACTGAGGAAGAGTTTCGGCCATAAGCCTCCTTATCCGCACGTCTCTATACGTTAGGATTAATAGCACAAAAAAAGAAACTCTTCAAATTCCCAACTTCTATGTCGCACACCCCTGCTTGTTCCTGCTTGTTCAAACCGGAAATTGCCTGGGGTCCGTGAGCGGGGCCCTCGGGTCCCGGGCCGCCTGTCAGGAGCATGGCTTTGGCGTTCAGCACGGTTATGGTTTATGCTTACACTTGCTGATTTGCAAAGTGAAGGATCGGCAGAGTACACCCCGTTGATCAGGAATCCTTTGTTCCCATTATGACAGACCAAAAAACTCTCTCTCTTGACTTACTGCTTCACATTGCCCAAGTTCTTGACGTTCCCATGCGCGGCATGGTGGCCGTGATTGAGTTGCTGGATGAAGGCGGAACGGTTCCGTTCATCGCGCGCTACCGCAAGGAGGCGACCGGTAATCTCAATGAGGTTAAGGTGCGCGGCATCCAGGAAAAACTGGGCTATTTTCGCGAATTCGTGGCGCGCCGCGAGACGATTCTTGCTTCCATCGCCGAGCAGGGCAAGCTAACCGACGAACTCAGGAATCGCATTGAAGCAACTCTCGACAAAAGCGAGTTGGATGACCTGTACCTGCCATATCGGCCGAAGCGCCGCACGAAGGCGACCATGGCGCTGGAAAAGGGCCTTGAACCGCTCGCGCTCTATCTATGGGCGCAGCAACCGGCGGCCGAATCGCTCGAAACCTTGGCCCGAGGTTTCGTGAATGCGGAAAAGGGCGTCAACAGCCTGGAAGAGGCGCTCGAAGGCGCGCGCCACATTGTGGCGGAGATGATCAGTGAGGACGCCGATTTGCGCGGAGCGCTGCGAAAGATGATGTTTGAAGAAGGCGTGGTGGTGAGCCGCAAGGTGGCCGACGCCGTTGACGAGCAAGAGAAATACAAGATGTACTACGAGTATCAGGAGTCGGTGAAAGCCATCCCGTCGCACCGCATGCTGGCCATTCGCCGCGGCGAAAGCGAAGGCGTCCTTTACTTCCTGATCGATCTGGAGCCTATGCGCGCGGTTTCCATGCTGAAAAAACGGATTTTACGCTTGCCAGGCGATTGGACGCCGGAGCTCGAAGCTGCCATTGAAGACTCGTGGAAGCGCCTGTTGAACTCCTCTATTCAGGCTGAAATCCGCATGGAAGTGAAAGATCGCTCGGATGGGGAAGCAATTCAGGTGTTTCGCGACAATCTGCACAACCTGCTTCTCTCGCCGCCGGCGGGGCCCATTTCCGTCCTGGGAATCGATCCCGGCGTACGCACGGGCTGCAAGCTTGCGGTCATTGACGAAACCGGAAAATTCCTTGCCAACGACGTCATCCACCTGCATCGCTCCCAGGGCGAGAAAGAAGCCGCCGCCAGGACGCTCGAAACCTTGTTGCAGCAACACAACGTCCGCGCCATCGCCATCGGCAACGGCACGGCTTCCCGTGAGACGGATGCTTTTGTGTGCGATTTCCTGCGCGCCAGACGGTTGGATTCTGTCTTTTCCGTGACCGTCAGCGAATCGGGCGCCAGCGTCTATTCCGCCTCGGAGGTTGCGCGGCAGGAGTTTCCGGACCTCGATCTCACCGTGCGCGGCGCCATCTCCATTGCGCGCCGGTTGCAGGACCCGCTCTCGGAGCTGGTCAAGGTTGATCCCAAGTCGATCGGAGTCGGCCAGTACCAGCACGACGTTGACCAGCGCCAGCTTCAGGCGTCGCTCGAAAGCGTGATTGAAAGTTGCGTCAACCGCGTGGGCGTTGACCTGAACACTTCGTCTTGGACGCTGTTGCGTTATGTTGCCGGCGTCTCGGAGCGGACCGCCCTCAACATCGTCACGTTTCGGAATGAAAACGGGAGATTCCGTTCGCGCGCGCAATTGCGGAAAATTCCGGGTATCGGACCCAAGACGTTCGAACAGGCGGCCGGGTTCCTGCGCATCCGCAACGGCGACAACTTGCTGGACATGACCGCCGTCCACCCCGAGTCCTATCAAATCGTGGAACAGATCGCCCAATCCCTGGGCGTTTCCATCGAAGAGCTGATTAAGAACCCTGCTCTTTTGGAAAAGGTGGACCGCAACCGGCTGTCGGCCGGGACGTACACTCTGAACGATATTCTGGAGGAGTTGCGCCGGCCGGGGCGCGACCCGCGCGAGCAATTCGTAGCGCCCAGCTTCAACGAGCAGGTGCGCGAACTCTCCGACGTCGAGCCCGGAATGGTCCTGGAAGGCGTGGTCACCAACGTGACCAAGTTCGGAGCCTTCGTCGATATTGGCGTTCATCAGGACGGTCTGGTCCACATCAGCGAGCTTTCCAACTGCTACGTGAAGGCCGCCTCGGACATTGTGAAGGCCGGCCAGATTGTCAAAGTAAAGGTCCTAAGCGCGGACTCTAAGACAAAGCGCATTGCCCTCTCCATCAAGGCCCTGCAAGGGCCTCTGTCCAGTCGCGCGCCCAAGCCGCAACCCAAACCAGGCCCCGCAGTCGAGGAGAAAATCGCGCTGCTTGCTTCAAAGTGGAAGACGCACTAGGAGCGTGTCCGAGAATTGCGGATTTTTCTTGAATTCACAGGCGGGGGTGTGGCACAAGAGCAGACATGTGGAAGACCTACAAGCCGTACCAGCCGGAGCAAGATCTGTTGTTGCCGCCCAGCCTGAAGGGCTGGCTGCCGGAGAAGCACCTGGCGTATTTCGTCGGCGAGGTGGTGGACGAGTTGGACCTGTCGGGGATCTACGCCGTGGATGAGCGGGACCAGCGAGGCCAGGCGCCGTACGATCCGCGGATGATGACGAAGCTGCTGGTCTATGGGTACTGCGTGGGAGTGTACAGCGCGCGGAAGATCGCGCAGCGACTGGCGGAGGACGTAGCGTTCCGGGTGTTGGCGGCCGGCAACGAGCCGGACTTTCGAACCATCGCGGATTTTCGGAAGATTCACCGGGGTGTGCTGAAGGGGCTGTTCGAGCAAGGGCTGAAGATGGCGCGGGAGG
>JAJYHU010000291.1 GCA_021784615.1 Acidobacteriota bacterium
AGCCACGAGTTGTTGGGAAGATGAGAAATTCGCCCAGCAGCTTTGGGCGGAAGCGTTTCGCTACGCGAAGCAACTGGGTATCCAGACGGGCGTGGGCTTTGAGCCCTATCAGATTCCCGATGAGATCTACCTCGCCACTCCGCCGGAAGCCTATTACGTGAGCAAAAATCCCAAAGTGCCGGGCCCCCGCATCGACCCGGAATCCGTGGCGGCGCGAGACATTCTGGAAGCGCGGCTGGGGCATCTGCTGGAAGTTTACCCGATGGTTGACTACGTTTGGCTTTGGGAAGATGAATCGATGAACTGGGCGAGCCAAAGAGAAAAGGTTCCGCTCTCCGTCACGCCCTACAAGCAGGCTTACGACTTCCTCAAGCGTCACGCTCCCGGAAAGCTGCTGGTCGTTTCCGGCTGGGGCGGCGTGGTACGCCACTTTGCGCAGTTCCATCAGCAGCTTCCGCTGGACGTCATCTTCACCTCGCTCAATGACAATCTGGGATGGGACCCCGTCAGCGAGGAATACGGAAAACTTGGTGAGCGCGAACGCTGGCCGATTCCGTGGCTTGAAGACGACCCTGCCATGTGGCTGCCGCAGTTCCACGTCCATCGCGGAGAAAGAGATATCAAGCTGGCCGAAAATTATGGATGCCAGGGCGTGTTGGGAATCCATTGGCGGAATCGCATGATGGACGCCGACGCGGGATTCCAGTCGCGAGCGTCGTGGGACGCCTCGCTAAACCCCGCCCAATTTTTCCAGGCTTTCGCGCGTGTTCAGGCAGAGGGTTCCCGCGCCCGAGAACTGGCGGACCTGTTAAACAAAACGGACCGCGACCGGCTCATCTTGAATTCCTTTACCGGGAAGATCGTGAATGGACGCCACCAGACGCACGAATACGCGGGCGATTACGGCGCCGGATTCGTGTTCTGGTCGGGCTACGATCCGCCTGAAGATGTGCGAGTTTCGCAGGCGCAAGTCGCGCGGCAACTGCGCAAGCTGACCGATCAGGCTGCAAGCCCGGCCGAAGGCGACCGGCTGAATTACCTGGCCCGCTACGTGGAATTTCTTGTTCCTTATTCGGAATCGTGGGTTCTGGCCGCGCAGATTCACCACATCTTGAAGGAAGCCCTCGCCCTGAAGCAGGACGGCAAAACCGCTGAGGCGCGGCAAAAAGTTTTGGACCAGGGCGTACCGCTATGGCTGAACCTCGCCCCTCAGGTGCGCAAAGCGCTGCTCGACTATCAACAGATCGTCACCGAACGCAATGAGCAGGGCGCGCTCGCCTCCGTTCACAACAAGTATGAACGGCTGGCGCTGATCCGCCTGCGACTCTCGATGAAAGAGTTCCTTCGAGAGTTGCCGCCTGAGGTGGAATCCCTTTTGCGCACGGTGCGCATGAAAGACTCGGGCGCAATGCCGCGCGTCTTCATTCCCGCCCGCCCGTCGGCTTTGCGGCCGGGAGAAAAGGTGCGAATCTTTGCGGTCGCACCGGGCGGAATACATATGCCCACGGTGAAACTCTTCCTGCGGCGGATAAGCTCCGGCGAGTGGCGGCCGTTCGCCATGGACGGCGTGGGCAGGCGAACATTCGTAAAGGAGATTGAAGCAAACAAGTCAGATGCGCCCTTGCTTGAGTATTACGTCGAAGCAGAGTTCCCCGGCCAAACCAGCAGCCGCTTGCACACCGCGCCCGCGGGCGCGCCGCACGAATGTTATACCATCACGCTGCTGTGAATCGAACTTCCGAGGATTGCCGATAGGCCCAAAACATCCTATTACGGCGCGCGCTTTGGCGTATGATCAAGACAGGCTGAGATTCAAAGCGCGACCACCAGCAGCCTGAAACAGGCGGCGTGGCCCATGCACGAGCTGAGCATTGCCAAATCGGTGCTGGAAGGCGTCCGCGCTGAGCTTGCGCGAAGGCCGGGAGCGCGATTGCAAAAGGTGGGTCTGCGCGTGGGAGAACTCTCCGGCGTGAATGCCGACGCGCTGAGCTTCAGTTTTGAAGCGTTGGTGAAAGGCACCGAGATGGAATCCGTCACTCTTGAAATTGAGCGCGGCCCGCGCCGGCAACGCTGCCCCGATTGCATGAACGAGTTCGCCGTCGAGAACGGCGATCTCGCCTGCCCCAGTTGCGGCGCCCGGGTGACGGAATGCATCGGCGGGCGGGAACTGGAGTTTACCTATCTGGAGTTCGAAGAGCCATGAGTCGCGTGCCTCTCGAACAAAAAGTCTTAAGCGAAAACGACCGCCTGGCGGCGGACCTGCGCGCGCGCTTCTTGCATCACGGCATCCTTTGCCTTAACCTCATCAGTTCTCCGGGCGCGGGTAAAACCTCGCTGCTGGAGCGGACGCTCGCCGCCCTGCCGCGCGATGAGCGCGTGGCGGTGCTAACGGGTGACATCCAAACGGACAACGACGCCCGGCGACTGGCGCGCTTTGGATTCCCCGTGCGCCAGATCTCAACCGGAGGAGCGTGCCACCTGGACGCCCGGATGGTGGACGGCGCGCTCGGCGAGTGGCGGCTCAATGAACTCGACTTGCTGCTGATTGAAAATGTGGGCAACCTGGTCTGCCCCGCAAGTTATGACCTGGGCGAAGAAGCCAAGATCGTGCTGCTCAGCGTGGCGGAAGGCGACGACAAGCCGCTCAAGTATCCGGCCATTTTTTCCAGAGCGGAATTGCTGGTGCTGAACAAAACCGACTTGGTGCCTTACGTGCCTTTCAGCCTTGTGCGGGCGCGCGAAAACGCCCGCCGCGTCAATCCAAGGATTGAAATCCTTGAGGTCTCTTGCACGGCGACGGAAGGAATTGATTCATGGACCGACTGGCTCAATGGACGCCGCAAGACGGCCAAACTCGCACAGAATGAACGCTAAAGCCCCGCAGGGGCATTTGCGAACCATGCGCAGGCCGTGCGAGCGCCAATCCGCACACTACGCGAACTCTGTGTAAGGCAAGGAGGAAGCCGAACTACATGCACGAAACCGACTCTGTTTTTGAAAC
>JAJYHU010000076.1 GCA_021784615.1 Acidobacteriota bacterium
TAAATGGAACGGGAATCCCTTCTCCTTGGATTGCGATGACGGCGGGAATGGGGTTGATGACGGCACCCTCTTCCTCCTGCCTTATTGGCTCGGCCGGTATGACAAGCTGCTCCAGCCTTGATGCCGGGATGACCTCTACCCGTCCCGTACGAATCGGCATTCGCTCCGTCTTTTTTTACGGCGCGCTGAAAACGACGGCACATTCCAATGCCAGATTTTGCCTTTGCTCACAAGGGCCATTTCCGGCTTACTGCATGCTGCGCAATTTCATGGGAGTAAACATCCACCAGCTCGCCAACTGAAGTTGGTCCCGATAATGAGGCGACTTAGGATCTTCACTCTGGCCCGGAGGCAGAATCCACACTCCATGCGGCTCAGGCTTTGTCAGTTCCACCGCTTGGATGTAAGTTCCCCTGTTGTACCAAGGGATCGGAGGCAGAGGGCTAAAGTTGATCCATTTCGCGTGATAACCCCACCGGCTCATATCCGGGCCTCGCTCGCGGCGGAGCTCCGCGAGGGCTTCATCCAACGCTCTTAGACGGACTTCATTTGCGGTTTGCCCGTCCAGATAGTTTCGCGAGAGGGGAACGCTCGAATGCGGCCCTGCTAGCACATGGTAAACGGTGCTGGCAGTTACGAAGTGGCCAAAGATCTTTTTCTGGCTAAAGCCGGCGAGTTGGGTGAAGTTGCTGAAGAATCCGCTGAAAATATCAAGGCGAAGGCGCTTGTACCAAGCATCAAAAATGGTTTCTCCCACGCTTCCATCAGTGAGCCGGTCATTCCAGTAGCGGAGGTAACGGATTGCTTTCCGCTCCTCGGGGGAAAGCTTGGCGCTTTCTTCCGTCCCGGCGCGGACCAGTCCAGGCTTCAGCCAGTCGGCCGTGTAATTGTCATGCCCGATTTCGCGAGTCAGCATAAGAGTTTCCGTGAAGGAAAGCTTTCCGCCGTTGGCTTTAAGGTGACGCGCAATCGCATTCCGGATGTTTGAGATGCGATAAGCTACTCCCCACGCGGGGACCGAGTAATCCTTCCAAGCTGCTTCCGGCTTGTTGTTCCAGTTGAAAATCACGCCACTCCGAGGGTCGATCTCCTGAGGCAACTGGCTGAAGGGAACGATGCCTTTCCAATCATCTTCTCCGGTGCCGCGCAGGGGAAAACGAGGGTCAAGCCCCTTGGCATACAGGGGATAAAATCCACAGTGCCAGTACCCGATGTCCCCATCTCGCGTGGCAACAAAGATGTTGTGGCTGCTTGAAATTTTCGCCGCCAACGGCGGGATATCCTGAATGCGGCTGGCCGTGTCAAATCCCAGAAAAGCCACCAGGGTGGTTGTGTACTCTTTCCCGAAAAAAGTCATCGCTTTGGAGTAAGCGTAGCGATGGTCTGGCGACCATCCAACAACCGGCCCATGAACAGTTCGGTAGATATCATATCGGACCGGCGCTTTGCCCTTGACCGGGATGTGCTGAATGTAGTGCTCCATGGGACGGTATTTGCCGTGATAGAGATATTCATGAGGATCTCCAGGTTTCAGCTGCTCAGCAAAAACGTCCTCGTTATGCGACAGCCCGGTCGTTGTCGTCCAGGCCAGGTGATCGTTCATCCCGATTAACACGCCGGGAACCCCTGCAAATCCCATCCCCATCACATTGAACCCGGCCCCGGTCAACTGAACTTCGTGGGCGATCTGCGGCGTTCGGAAGCCCATCTGAGGGCCGCCCAGGAGGATGGCATGCCCCGATGAGGTTCGCGAAGGCGCGAGCACCCAGCAGTAGCTTCCCCACTTTGTCGCCAGTCCCAGCTGATGAGCAGCAGTGTAGACCGAATGAGAATTCATTTTTGCTTGGAGCCTTAGCAAGAATGCTGCATTAGTAGCATGACTTGAGACCACGGATCCTTCGGCGCGCGCCGGCGGCCGGTAAGCGGAGATATGATCAGTCTGCGGCCCTTTCGTCCACCCAATGGTGGTAATGGCTGCGGGATCATTCTCATAACCGAAACCATTGAAAGCTTTCCATGCCGCGCGGCGCGCGCCGAGCTTCTTTATCAAATAATCCAGGAAAGCCTGGTCACCCAGTTGGTCGATCCCGGTTCCTCCAAATCGGCGCACCATCATCGTTCCGATTGCAATCGTGTCATCAACAGACCAGGGCGGTGGGGTAATGTCGTATTTTGCAAACTCTTCCGGAAGCGTTCCCTGGCGCTGAGCGGTCGCGAAGTAACGACTGACCCCTTCCGCATAGGAGCTCACGATTTCCCGAACACGGGGAGGAAGACGGTTAAACTCTGCGGTTAGCTCTTGCTGGGTCAGGCCGTCGCGCCGAACTTCCTTGTCGTGCTCAAGATAATTCTCCCCGAAGAATTCCGCCAGACAGCCATCGGCGTCGAGCCGGTACTTTTCCATCTGCCAGGATCGGTCCTCCGCCACGGCATAACCGTTGCCGACAAAAAGTCCGTGCAGCGTCTGAGCGAAAATGTGAGGCACCCCATAACCATCCCGTTCGATTCTTACCGTTTCAGCGCCAACCTTTAGTTTCTCCACCGCCATAGATTGTGGGGACCGAGCGAATGAGGCCGAAGCAATGAGCACAAACAAGGCCAAACCTGCAACCAAGCTACGCACTTTAGGTCATCCTCCTCGTCTCAAAAGAAATTGCCGGAGCGTGAGTTCCACTGATAGACACCTCGCGGCGTTCCAATAGGAACGGCCGCTTCTTCAATCATTCTCCTGCCCGGCTGCAATAAGCAATCAGGGTTGAGTCTCGCTCAGCGAGGGCGGCGCATCCTGCGGCGCCGCACCCCAGGACTTGTTGGGCTTGCGGCCCAGCGTGAACTGCAACTTGCCGCCCGCCCTGATGCTATGGAAACTGATCCAGTTTTGAGGGTAAGTTTGGCCGTTGAGTTTTACGCTCTGGATATAGGGTTTTGTTTCCGGGTCGGCCGAAGCATCGAGGGTGAATGTTTCCCCCTGGTATGGAGCGCGCAAACG
>JAJYHU010000263.1 GCA_021784615.1 Acidobacteriota bacterium
GCGAGTTGTATTTTGAGAAATTTAAAGTTTCATATAAGATTACTCAATGGTCCTTACGCCGCGAAAACTCGCGGGTGTTCTTGAGAAGGCGGCCCGTCATTATCCGGCGCTGGTGGTTACAGGCCCCCGCCGCGCGGGGAAGACGACCCTGTTTCGCCGGACATTTCCCCGGGCCGAATACATCCTGCTCGAAGACCCGGACATTCAGGCGCGGGTGCGAAGCGACCCCCGCGCGTTTCTGGAGGGCCTGCGCCCACCGGTCATCTTCGACGAAATCCAGAATGTCCCGGAGCTGTTCGATTACGTCCGCACGCTGATTGATGCCAAGCCCCGTCGCATGGGGCAGTGGCTCTTTACCGGCTCACAGGAAGCACCCCTGATGCAGGGCATCACGGAGTCGATGGCAGGCCGCGCAGCTATCCTCCAACTGCTTCCATTCAGCCTCTCGGAGACGCCCAAGGTCAGCCTGCTCTACGGCGGGTTCCCCGAAGTCCTGGCGCGGCCCAAGGCGCGTGCTCTGTGGTTCTCGTCCTATCTGCAGACGTATCTCGAACGCGATGTGCGGGCCATCGCGAACGTGCGCGACCTGGTGACGTTCCGCCGGTTCCTGTCGCTGCTGGCGTCCCGCCACGGACAGGTGCTCAATAAGACGGACCTCGCTGCGCCGCTGGGCGTCTCCGTGCCGACGATCGGCGAATGGCTGCACATTCTGGAGATGACAGGGCAGGTGATCGTTGTCCCGCCGTACTTCGAGAACTTCGGCAAGCGGCTCATCAAATCCTCGAAGGTCTATTGGGCAGACTCCGGGATGGCCTGCTACCTTCTCGGCATCACCTCGCAAAGCGAACTCGAACGCTCGCCGTTTCTGGGGGCATTGTTCGAGGGCTTTGTGGCTGCGGAGATACTCAAGAGCCAGGTCAATCGCGGCGAGCGCAAGGAGCTCTATTTCTTTCGCGATCAACAGGGCCTTGAGGTGGATTTCCTGATCCCGCGCCCAAATGCCGGGCTGTGGCCGGTCGAGGCAAAGGCGAGCAAAACCGTTCGGCCTGCGATGGCTGCTCCGCTGGTATCGCTCCAAAAGGCACTAGGTGACCGGGCAAAACGGCTCATTCTCGTGCATCGGAAATCCGACGCTTCGGTTTCGACAACCGCCATTGCTCCCGGCGTGGAAGCGTTGGATGTGGAGCAACTGGTGGCCGATCTAGTAGGGAGGTAGATTCGCCAAGGAAGGCCATACTTGTCAGAGTTGGAATCGATCATGCCTACGGTGCGTGGAAGGCTCCAGTTAATCCAACAACGGGCCAATTTGTATATATTCCAATTCCTGATGGCGTCAAAAAGCAATACACGCTTGGAAACGCCCGCAGGCCGGAACGGATGCTACACCCGGGTGAACGGCCGGGGAGACGGTAATGGGTAAAATCGGTTTTGCCGCCAAATCTCTCTGCAAATCCGCGCTTCAATCTTCGAGTTGTCCTTATTGCGGTAGCCATGCGACCAGCCTGATGGAGCGGAAGCACCTTGTCCTGCAACTCAGAAAATGCGAGGCCTGCAAGTTGCAATACCGCTTCCCGAAGGACGACGCCGCGGAGAATTACCATTTTTATCAGGACGCCTACCGCGAGAGCGCGGTTACCGAGCTTCCAGCGGCTTCTGAAGTCCCCCATCATAATTGCCAGTAGCTTTCGGAAGATTGGCCTGGACCTCACGGACCGTCTAAAAACGATCACCGCCATCGCTCCCAACGGAAGACTTATAGATTATGGGAGCTCTTGGGGATACGGCGTCTATCAGTTCCGCAAAGCAGGCTACGACGCGTACGGATTTGAGATATCGCGAACGCGCGTCGAGTTTGGCCGAAAGGCGCTGCAAGTTGAATTGTCCGACTCCATTGCGTCGTTTCCGGATACTTCTTTCGATGTTGTCTATTCGGCGCACTTATTCGGCGCACTGTTTGGAGCACATCCCCAATCCGGACTCTGCTCTCAGACAGTTCGCCAGGCTTCTCAAGCCCGGCGGGCATTTGTTCATTTATGCGCCCAATTGCGGCGGAGCGGAGGCTCGCAAGCTGGGCGTCCGCTGGGGGCAAATGATCGGGGAAAAGCATGTTTCGGCCTTCACGGCGGAGTTTTTCCATCGGAACTTGCCAAAGTATGGTTTTCAAGAGGTCCAGTTCGTGAGTTCGCCCTATTCTTCCCGGCCGCAAAAATATGAGGCAGCTTCACTGGAAGGCGAGGAGTTGCTGGTGACCGGCGTTCGCGGTTAGGGAGCCTGCGAAAACCCCGACTTGCAAAAGCCGGCGGGTACCCGGTTTTGATTTCCACGCTATATTCGAACCTCTCACCGCTCCCTCTCACCGCTCAATGAGCCTATGCTTCGCCGGCCAACCGCCGCCAGCCAGGATGAAGATGCGTTTCGCGCTTCGCTGCAGGAGCGCCTTTGGCCCAAAGGCGGACAGAGCAGCTGCTCCGCTCTCAAGGCTGGGGTGAAGCTCAACCTCCGAAGGAACCCCAAATCCAGCGACCCCTCGATCTTGCGGCGCGCCGGGCGGGAGTCGAGCCCGCGAATACTGGTCCTGGGGGCCGGGTAAAGCCTCCACGATCGATAGTCTGTGCAGACAGCCGGATATAGTCGGTCCTGGAAAGGACACTGCGGGAGCTGATTCGGCGGGTTCAAAACGGATGGCCCGCTTTCCGCCGAATTCCGGGAGGGATGCACGGCAATAACCGGTCAAACAGGTGAGCCGGTTGAATGCGCTGCGCTTCAGGCTCTTTCTTCGGCGTCAGCGTGGGGGGAAAGCGCAACGTCCAGGGGAAACGGGACTGGAGGTGTGGAGCACCGGGTGGGAATCGAACCCACGAATACTGGTTTTGCAGACCAGCGCGTTAGCCACTTTGCAACCGGTGCTCTCGTTTCGCCGCGCGCTTCCGTCGCTGGCGCGCAGCGAAGGCTAAGACTTCCCCGCAGTCAAAGACTACTTA
>JAJYHU010000397.1 GCA_021784615.1 Acidobacteriota bacterium
TTGTGGTCAACCTGGAGGGAACGCATGACTTGCGGACGGCGGAGAAGTTCTGGAAAGAACTCGACCGGCGCAATCCCAATTATCCGGGCCTCCAGGAGTTGAAAGAAAAATTGGACGCGGCGCTGGGCGCCCCTGGCAAGACTTCCAGCATGCCGCAGTAAGGATAAGGCATCCTCGCCCGTTCGGATGCCGTCAAATAAGAGTGTTCAGTTTAATCGATGCCCTGATGGACCTTGTTTTCCTGATCGGGGTAGTGTGGACTTTAAGCCGGAGCGTCCGAAGCCTTTTGGGCCGGTCAAAGCCCGGATTCCGCGGGGCGCGGAGTTCCAATTCCCGCCGCAAGGCTGACCCCGCCAAGGGCCGCACCGCCCGCGACCCTGTCTGCGGAATGTTTGTCTCAACGGAAGTTTCTCACCAGTTGGTGCGCGGGAACGAAACCCTCCATTTTTGCTCGCAAGCTTGCCTGGAACAATACGAGAAAAAAACGGCCAAGGCTTGACGCGCATGCCGGAGCGCGCGGATTGAAATCCAGCGGAGCCAGCCTGCGCTTGCGCCCGATCGTTCCCGGCAAATCCTATTGAAGCTTGCGGGAGAGGCTTTTCAGCCCTTCCTTGGCGGGTCCGTAATTTTCAGAGATTTCCAGCGCTTGCTCAAAGTGGTGGCGCGCTTTGCCATACAGTTCCTTGGCCATGTAGGCCCGGCCCAGGTTGTAGTGCGGGTAGTGGTAGGATTCATATCGCTCGGAGTGCAGCGCCCGTTCAAGCCAGGGAAGCGCCTCGTCAAACTTTCCCTTTTCGATCAGGTAGGCTCCGATGTCGTTGTAGGGATTGCCAAAATCCGGATCGATCTGTATCGCCTTCTTGCACTCTGCGATGGCGTCTTCGATCCTGCCCTGGTCGTTGTACGTCCACCCCAGGAAGGTATAGGCTTCGGCGGTGGGATGCAGGTTGAGGGATCTCTTGTAGAGTTCGACGGCCATTTCATAGTCGCCGCCCATCTGGTACTGGTAGGCTTCCTTCAGCAATTCCCAGGCGGATTGGATTTCATCTGATCCCATATTTCCTTCCGTTAGGTAGCATACCTTAGATTCAAGTGTCAATCGGCGGCAGTCTGGTATAATTTTGGCCACTTATGGAAATCCCTGCCCAGCGCTGGCGGCACATTATTCCCGTCGCCTTTATCATGTACACGATCGCGTACGTCGACCGGACGAACATCTCTCTGGCCCTGCCTTCCATGAGCCGGAGCTTGCACATGGACCCGACGCAGGCGGGAAGCGCTACGGGCATTTTCTTCTGGGGATACATGGTGCTCCAGATTCCGGGGGGTTACCTGGCCGAACACTGGAGCGCCAAACGCTTTATCAGTATCTTGTTGGTTTTGTGGGGAGTGGCCGCCGTGTTGTGCGGGCTGTCGAGAACGCGGCAGGAATTTTGGGTGATGCGCCTGCTGCTGGGACTTGCGGAAGGCGGAGTGTGGCCGGCCACGCTGGTTCTAGTGGCTCACTGGTTTCCGCGTTCGGAGCGCGCGCGCGCCAATGCGTACTGGATGCTTTGCCTGCCGGCGGCCGTCGTGATTTCCTCGCCGATTTCAGGCTGGATCCTGGGACGTTGGGGATGGCGCGTGATGCTGATCTCGGAAGGCATCTTGCCTTTCATTTGGCTGGTGATCTGGGTTCTGATGATTGATGACCGCCCGCACAAGGCCAAATGGATTTCGAGCGAGGAGCAGAAATATTTGGAAGAAGTTTTGCGCAAGGAATCCGCGGAGTTGGACCCCGCAAGGTCGGCGGGATTCTTGCGCACTCTGCTTTGCCCACAAGTTCTCCTGATGATTTTGATATATTTTCTGCTTGCCACTGGCAGCTATGGCTTCCTGTTCTGGCTCCCTAGCGAGCTTCATAGTCAGAAAAACCTGACCGACTTTATGACGGGCATTCTCTTTGCCATTCCGTTCGCGGTGACGGGCATCGGCATGGTGCTGGTCTCCCGTCACTCAGACCGAAAACACGAGCGGCGAGGGCATGTGGCCGGAAGCGTGGCATGGGCCGGGCTGTTTCTTTTGGGAGGGATTCTGCTGAGCCAGCACTTCTTCTTGCTCTCCTTTCTTTGCATTACACTTGTCGGCGCGGGATCATTTGGGGTGCTTGGGCCTTTCTGGTCGATTCCGTCTGAGACACTGCCGCGTCCCGTGAGCGGATCGGCCATGGGCCTGATCAATGGTCTTGGTAATTTGGGCGGGTGGTTCGGACCCCTGCTGGTGGGCTACCTTGACAGTTTAACGGGCAATTTTGTTTACGGATTCGCTGCGCTTGGCCTGGGATTCATCGTTGCCGCGGTTTTGGCGTTGTTTTTGCCTGCTTCGCGCGAAGCGGCGGTTCGCAACGCAAAGTAGCGGGCCGGCCCGCACGCTGAATAAGAAGATTTGCTTTTTTGCCTGTACGGCAGCAACCCATGAAATGAAAAACTAAAGGAGGTTTGTCCGTGGAAGAAAAAAAAGAGCCGGTTGCCCGTTTCGACTTGGATGACGTATGCCGTCGTTTTTCCGTTATCTATACGGGGGCTATTTCCGACGTCCTTGATGAGTTGGGCTATCCCCATCAGGTGTTTCCCACTTCCATCCAGGCCCTTGAAATGGGGCAGGTTGTTACGGGCCTTGCGATGCCGGTTGAGGGAGAGCCAACCGCAAGCACCGACCCTGAGGAGGTCTATCTCCCGATTCTCAGAATGCTGGGTGATTTGAGCCACGGCGACGTGATTGTTTCCCAACCGCACGACAATGTCTCGGCTCATCTTGGCGAATTGTCGTGCGAGACGGCCAAGTTCCGGGGCGCGCGAGGCATGGTAATCGACGGGGGCGCCCGGGATATCGACTACATCCTTAAGTTGGACATGCCTGTGTTCTGCCGCTACCGCACGCCCTCTGACGTGATGGGACGGTGGCGGGTGACCTCTTATGGAAATCCGATCAAGATTGGACAA
>JAJYHU010000264.1 GCA_021784615.1 Acidobacteriota bacterium
GAACGCAGCGTGTACATGCGCTATTTCCACATGCTCTCATTGAGCCGGCGCACGGAGCATGAACGCCTGACCCGCATCTGCTTTATCGACTACGATCGCGAGATGGCTTTGGTGGCTGAGCATACGGACCCCCAGACGGGAGCCAAGGAAATTCTGGGTGTCGGTCGGTTGAGCAAATTGCACGGGCTTCAGCGAGCGGAAGTGGCCCTCGTTATCAGCGACCGATTTCAGCGAAAGGGATTGGGCACTGAACTGTTGAGCCGCCTTATCGAAATTGGCCGCAATGAAAAACTGGACTACATTGTGGCGGAAATCCTTCGGGAGAATCCCGAAATGATGCGCATGGTTGAGAAAGTCGGCTTCCGGCTGGAATCGGGGGGAGAGGAATCAACGGTGAAAGCCATTTTCGATCTGGCCACAGCCTTGATGAAGTAATGATTGGGACCGAATTAACGCACGAGGGGCAGAAATAGAACGGGAGTAAATAGCGCAAGGTCCATCAAGACGCGGAATTTGTCAGGGGAGATCTTTTCTTCCTTATAACCCAAGAGAACAAATGTTGCGGCGCTTAGGCCTTCAGCAGCCGGAAGCATCCAATCGAGATAGCCGCGGCCGGCTATAGCGACCATGGCTGCAAGCAGGGCGGTAACGGACGCGACCAGCATCATATGTCGTCCCATCCACACCGTCCAGGGATGAGGCGAATTGAATTGACGCTTACGCAGCCGGATCCATTCTGAAGACTCGATGGCGGCGCAGTTCAGCCAGCACAATTCCGTGAAGACCAGAAATGGCGCGAGCAGGAGGATCCTCCTCGTGAGGACGTGCTCCCAGACCGGAAAACAGGTTCCCACCCCAAACAAGATTCCAACCAGCATTTCCTTTGGGATTCCTGCATTGTTTTTGGGCCCTTGCAAATGGACCAGAAAAAAATAAAGCCCCACCACCAGCAGGATGATCAATCCGCTGCGGAAGGTTTGGGGTCCCAATTGTGTCCACGCGATCCACCAGGCAAGCAGGAAGACCGCGCAAAACGGCAACAAAAATGCCCATCGCCGCTTTCGATAAAACCCGTGTCGACCGGTCTCAATCCCTAGGTTCGGAGCCGTCAAGGTGTCAAGAAAACGGTCCGCCACGTAGATGAGCCACACGACGAGCCCCAGCAATAGAGTGATGCCGGGGCTGAGGCGGACATGGAAACTGCGGGCAAAAAGCAGTTGCCAAAAAACCGCCACGGCAGGAGCGTCCAGGCTGAGCAGGGTCAGCCACAGGAGTGGGGAACGCGGCGTAACGCCGGTGGACTTGGAAGGCATGTTTGCGGCACCCTTATTGATTGTCATTCCAAACTTATCATTTCATTATCTTGAAAATCAGCAATATTGTCTTCAAGACATCGCAAGCACGGGCTGATTCTTAATCCTGGAGAAAAACCGAATAACCAGATGCGCAAGAGGGGTTGTGCGATTCCTGCTGTTTGGATCTCACTCCTTGGCCGGCGCTAAAGTAATCATCAAGGTAATTACAAATCGTGCAATTTTCTTATTGACAAGATAACTCGTCGAGTGTAGCCTATGATGCTTTTGGGAGCGTTCTGGTCAGGGAGGGGCCGTGAATGTTCTTTCTATTGGCATCATCAGCAGCCAAACCCTGGTGCGTAAGGGTTTGCTTGCTTTATTGGTTTCTTTGCCTTTTAGTGGTCTAGCCGTGGTGGTTGAAGCGAGTACGGTTTCTGACGGGACCGACAAGATCATTGCGACAAAGCCCGGGATCCTTCTGATCGACTGCGAACATTGTCCCGTTTGTTCCAATTGTATTCGTTACATCGGGGTGCTTTCACCCTCGACCAAATGTCTCTTGCTGACGGACGAAGTGGATGAGAAGTTCGCAGTCCAGGCGGTCCGCTGGGGGGCTTGGGGAATTGTGTCGAAGAGAGCCGAGCCACCGGTCATGCGGCAGGCAATCGACAAGCTTGCCAGAGGCGAGATGTGGTTTAACCATGGGATCATGGCGAAGGCGGTCCAGGCCCTCGTTCGCCGCAAGCCTGTTCAGGATTCGACGCTGGACCGGTTGACCCCGCGCGAGACCGAAGTGTTGGTTCTTCTCTCCCGGGGATTTCACAATAAACAAATCGCCAGCCGGCTATTTCTTTCGGAGAGTACTGTCAGGACATACATCGAGGCAATCTATCGAAAAACCGGGGTAAAAACAAGGGTTGAAGCCGCTCTCCGCTTCTACAAATTCACCGAGGTCCAGACTCCTGCTGCTGGCTTGGCTGCTAAAGGCCAATCCAAGGCGAGATCCCAATTACTGGATTAACGATCCCGAACCTGAATATTCAATCGGCTGGCTTATTTAGGCCTTTCCAGCCTTTCAGGCCTATCAGTTTATCGAATGTCTACCCGCATTTAAACGATTAGAACATTATCCTGTTTTCCAAGAAACAGGTTTTCCCGAATTCAAAAACTCAAGTCAGTAGCCTACTGGTAACGCAACATCTTAAACCGTTTGGCCTGAAATCCGTTGGGGGCCGATCCGCACTCCTTACCGACATTCGTCGGGGATCGAGTACGGACCTTTGCACAATCTCCCGACAAATGACGGGGCTAACTTTCATCCTTTTGTTCGGTTGTGCGGAAGACCTCAGTGGGGCAAGATGCAGGGCTTGGTGAGACCCAGACAAATGTGCGAAGCCGGTCGGGGACGACAATCCGAGGAATCGAAGCAGCCGACCCGCCGACTGCAAATCTCGGTTCCAGTTAAGGCTAAGGTTCAGACCGACCGAGGAGTCAGAGAATTCAAAGGCCGTCTCGAGGAGATTGGGGAAGGGAATGCGCGGATTTGCTTTGACCATCCCTTAGCTGAAGGCACGGAACTCATGGTTTTTATTGAGTTCGCAGACAGAGGCGGCCGGGAAATAGAGTTTCGGTACGAAGGCAAAGTTGTATCCCCATTTTATGATTCCTGGTATGAAGTCGCGGTGGACTTTGAAGAAAACGTTGCCATATCGGGGGCGCATGCAAGAGAAATCCTTTCAGAGCTTTTCCCGGAAGAAGGCTGAGATCCATTTTCAAAATAGTTTTCGGAAACGCTGAAAGGTCTGGTGCGATGGGGCAGTCAGAAGAGTTCTAGCATCGTTCAAAATTCAGGTTGCAGAGGGATGCGGGGAAAGTATTCCTGTAACTCACAATGCGGAGCTTTGAGCAAATTAGAAGCCGAATCACCCCGGCAATCCCGTCCGCATCATGGTTTGCGGTTTACACGCGCCACCAGCACGAAAAGTCGGTAGCCAGGTTTCTTGCCGGGAACGGAGTGGAAACCTTCCTGCCCCTCTATAACACCACCCACCGATGGAAAGACCGGATCAAGCAGCTATCGCAGCCGCTGTTTCCAAATTACGTGTTTATTTTTGCTCGAATTGACCGGCGCGCCGCGATCCTTCACGCCCCGGGAATCTACGATTTCGTGCGGCATGGCGGGTCACCGGCGCCCATACCGTTTGAGGAAATTGCGGCCGTCCGGCGGATCGTGGAGAAGGGCTTGTCTGTAGAGCCGCATCCCTTCCTGAGATTTGGGGACCGGGTCAGGCTTCGAACAGGCCCCTTGGAAGGAATGGAAGGCATTCTCGTTCGCAAGAAGACCCTCTATCGCCTGGTTATTTCCGTTGAGCTTCTGGTGCGATCGGTTGCCGTGGAAGTTGACGCAGTCGATATTGAACGCGTTGCGGGCGATGATGCAGGAAGCAGATGCTTTGCCCAATGGGAAACCGCTTGAAGCTGACATTGACGGCACGAACCGCCTCCAGGGCGAAGCTAGCTGTTTCGCCCGGTTGCGGTAGAGTGCATTGCCGCCTGGCCGCGCTTCTAAGCATGGTCCTGTGCTATCCCCTGCCGGGCTTGCGCGGCCAAACGATTGCGCCGAACAAAGAGCTGAAAATCCCGGCTGCGCACTTTCGCCAAAACCTGACATCCAGCCCGGCTGGAGTTGTCCCCGAGTACATCATAGCTGCGGATGACGTGCTGGATGTGGACGTTGTCGACGTGCCTGAATTGACCCGGGATTATCGGGTGAGCCCCGAAGGAACGATCACCCTTCCTCTCCTTTCTTCACCCATCACCGCCGAGGGATTAAGCCTCGACGGGCTTTCGGCCGTCATTTCGAGTAGGCTCCGCGTTGCGGAGTTGGTGACCCATCCTCACGTGGTGGTCACGGTCAAATCCTCGCAGGCACATGCCGTGGCCATTTGGGGTGCCGTCCAAAATCCGCAGATCTATCCCACGTTCGGTCCCGTGTCGCTGCTTGACATCCTGTCACAGGCGGGAGGCCTCGCTCCGGACGCCGGCGACACGGCCGTCATTACGCGCGGTGACGAGGCATTGCGGGCATCGTGGATGGACGAGGGCCCGGGATACTCTGCTTCCGGCTCGGGCACGACCGAAGTAAATTTGAGAAAGTTGGTTGCCACCGGCGACCCGCGCATGAACGTCAGGATCTATCCGGGTGACAAGGTTACTGTCCAGCGCGCCGGAGTGGTTTACGTTGTGGGCGCCGTGCTCCGTCCCGGCGGGTTTACCCTGAACAGCGAGCGCGAAAACATGACCGTTCTTCAAGCCGTGGCGCTGGGAGAAGGATTGAAATCCACGGCGCTTCAAAAGAAGGTCATGATTATTCGGCGTGGGCGGCAATTCCCAACGGGGCGGGAAGAGGTTGCCGTCAATCTCAAAAAGATTTTGGCGGGCCACGCCTCAGATCCTGTTCTTCGGGCCAATGACATCCTTTTTGTCCCCGACAGCGCCTCGAAGGTGGCGCTCCACCGGGGTGCCGAAGCTGCCATTCAGATTGCCACCGGTGTTATCATCTGGCGCCGCTGAACCGGTTGTTTTTTGACCTGCGCACAAAATTGAGTGACAACGATGCCTGAAGACGAAGGCTTACTTTCCCAAAAAACTGAACGTGTTCGCCGGAGATTGGCTCCTATGACCCCCGACGTTGAGACGCAGGCCCAGAGTGCTTACTCCTATTTGCGCGACTACTGGAACACCCTTTGCAGGCGCCGCTGGACAATCCTTACGGTGACCTTTGTGCTGGTGACTCTGACTGCGATCTACTCGTTCAAGGTGCGACCCACTTTTCGGGCCACCGGGCGCGTGGAAGTTGAGCCCGAAGCTCCTCCCTTCCAAAGTTCGGACCAGAACAATTCACCCTCCACCGTCGACGCCGGCTTCCTACAAACGCAAGTGGATGTTTTGACCAGCAATCATCTGGCGTGGGAGACGATCGAAGGATTGAAGCTCGATGCGAACCCGGATTTCAACCGGGATCTTTCGCCTTCTGGCCAGCAACTGTCCGGGGATATCTCTTCTCTCCAGTTGCGGCTGATCCGCGTTTTTCATGACCACCTTCACGTTGCTTTGGCCCGGGATAGCCGCATGCTGGAGGTGAGCTTTGATAGCACAGACCCAAAACTGGCCTCGGGCGTCGCAAACGCTCTGATGAACAACTACATTCAATACAATTTCATGACGAAATATGACGCTACCCGCCAGGCTTCCGGGTGGATGGAACAGCAACTCGACAAACTCAAGGCGAAAGTCGAAACGTCGCAGCAGGCGCTGGTGAATTATGAGCGGCAGAACGCCATTGTCGACGTCGGAGACAAAGAAAGCCTGGCCGCGCAAGACCTTGCCTCATTGGGCCAGGAATTTACACAGGCCCAGAACCACCTGGCGGAGGAGCAATCCCTTTACGACTTAGTGAAATCCAACCCATCCCAGACCGCGCTGCTGGCCCAAGACGACCTGTTGCAAATGCTGGAAGAAAAATTTGCCGACTTGAAGACCGGCTACGTGAACACTCTGGCTCAATATGGGCCTAAGTTTCCCAAAGTGGCGCGGCTCAAGGACCAGATCAATACCGTGCAGTCGTTGATTGCCGAGGAGCGCTGGCGGAGCGTGAATCGCATCCGGAGGAATTATGATGCAGCCATGGGTAAGGAAGAGATTTTGGGCCGGGAAGTGGCCGAGGCGAAAATCGAGATGGAAAATTTGAATCAACTGCTGATACAGCACAACATCTTGAAGCACGACTTTGAAACAAACCAAGATCTCTATGACAGCCTGCTGAAGCGGCTGAAGGACGCCACGGTCACAGCTGGACTGCGGGCCACAAACATCCACATTGTCGATCGAGCCCTCACCCCTACCCTTCCGGTACGTCCGAAAAAAGCACTCAACATCGCTGTCGGCCTCATGGTGGGACTCATTTTCGGCATCACGCTGGCTCTGGTTGAGGAAGGATTTGACACTTCCATTATGAATGCCGAGGATGTGGAGCGATTGCTTCCCACGCCTAACTTGGCGGTGATCCCCGCAGCATTCTCCCTTAAGCGGCGGTCCTTGCAGGACGGCAAACATGACCCTCGGAGGGCAGGCCACGATCATGTTGTGGCTCTTGCGGTTTCCCGGCGTCCTCACTCGGCTCTCGCTGAAAGTTTCCGCTCGCTTCGCACCTTGATTTTGCTGTCCAGCGCTCCCCCGCCGCCGCAGGCGCTGCTGGTGACCAGTGCCCAACCCGGCGAAGGGAAAACCGCTGCTTCAGTAAACCTGGCGCTGGCCCTTGCTCAGCGGGGTGGACGAGTTTTGCTGATCGATGGGGATCTTCGCAAGCCGGAGGTTGCGAGCACGCTGGGTCTTTCGGGTACAAAAGGCCTCAGCGGGATTCTAACAGGAGCCCATGGCTTCGATGCGTCTGTTGAGAGTTCCGAACTTGCGCCGAACCTGTGGACGCTCCCTGCCGGACAGTATCCTTCCAACCCTTCCGAGCTGCTTTCATCAGCCACCATGGAGCAGCTTCTTGCGGGCCTGCGGCACTGCTTCGACTACTTGGTCATTGATTCCCCGCCTGTGTTGCTGGTTACAGACGCAATCGTTCTTTCAAAGTTTGTCGATGGAGTGGTGCTGGTCGTGGAAAGCGGTGTCACCCCCAGCGGCGCCCTCCTGCGCGCCTACAAGACGCTGGAATCAGCCGGCGCCAGGGTTCTGGGCACGGTTCTCAATAAGGTGGATTTGCGTTACGACGGTTATTACGGGTGCGTCTATAAGAACTATCATCGATATTATTACCGGGATCAGGGACCGACTTATACAAGCTCGAGTCAGACCTCCTCGGAGACGCCCAAAACCAGTTCTCTCCCTCAGAACTGAGTTCTGTTCCAACAAAGAAATCCATAGGTAAAAGTCAACGCGGGAGAAAGCGTCCTGGCAATTTATCCCGGAAAATTGAAGTCGTAGTGAACTTTTGGATGGTTCGAAAATTGTTTGCCTCGCGACTAATCGAATACTCCATGCGCAGCCGCTGGAAACAGAGAGGCTTGTTGCTGGTGGTTGGCCTGCCGGCGCTTGGTCTGGCGATGGCAGGCATCCGCATGGGCATTGCGCAAAGGCTGGGGGCAACCGAGAAGATCGCTGATTTGCGAGAGGCTGTGCGGCTAAACCCCGCCAATCCCGACCTTCACTTCCGATTGGGGACGCTGGAAACATATTCCCTGGGAGATTCCGCGCCGGCGGATGGAGTCCAACAATTCGAGCGTGCCACTGAGTTGAGTCCGCGTGAGGCGCGCTATCAGGAGGCGCTTGCTTCCGCTTGTGAACTCGAAGGGAACGAAGCCTGCGCCACCCGCGCCATGGGCAGGGCGCTGCTCCTGAGCCCCATGACGCCGCGCATCCACTGGGAAGCTGCCAATTATTATCTGCGCACAAACCGTAACGCTCTGGCCCTAAGCCAGTTCAAACGCCTGCTGGAAATTGATCCCGGCTATGGAGCGGCAACCTTTCAGATTTGCAGCACCGTCATGGACGGTCCGGAAACGATCGAACGTGAAGTACTGACGCCTGCTTCCAGCCCGAAACTGAAACTCGCTTATATCAATTTCCTAACAACGCAGGGGGACTACGATTTTGCCTATCGTGTCTGGCAAAGCCTCGCGGCAAGCCGCGCTCCATTTAATTTTTCATCGGCTGATCCCTATCTCGAACACCTGATTGCTCGGGGCCAGGTCCAGATGGCGGTTGCTGTCTGGCGGGACCTTGGACGACTCGGCGTTGTGAAACGGCCCGCTGATGAGGAGTATGGGAACATGGTTTTCAATGGAAGTTTTGAACAAGCTCCTCTCAACGCCGGTTTCGGATGGCGGTACCACCAAGAACCTTACATTGAAACGGACTTTGCCGCACCCGTGGCTTTCACAGGAAGGCGCTCGCTGAGGGTGGACTTCACGGTTAGCAAAAACAAGGAGTATGAGCCGGTGAATCAAATCGTCCCGGTTGAGGCTGGCCGATCGTATTCACTAACGGCGCAGGTGCGCACTGAAGGCATTACTTCAGACAGCGGCCCGCGGTTACGCGTTGTTGATCCAGTCTGCCCAGCCTGCCTGAATGTTACATCGGTAGCAACAACCGGAACGACACCCTGGCACAAAATCACGCTGAATTTTTTAACAGGGGACAAAACCCGGCTTGTTCGGTTGTCGGTTGAGCGGCCCCGGAGCCGGACGTTCCCGATGGGAATTACAGGAAGTTTTTGGCTCGATGACGTTTCGCTCAAACCCGCAGTTCGTCCAGCGCATGAACGAACTCTGAAGGCTGACCGCTAAACATGGAATCTGTTCTTATGACGGCCAATCCCGTTTCGTTGCCCCGGGAAGCTGATAGCGCGGCTGGGCGGGTTGTTCCTGTTTCATTTTCGATTGCCCGCATCTTGCTTATGGGCACATTGCTCGCGGCACCTCTAGCCTTTGGTGCTGTCGAGCCTTGGGCTTGGGCGACATTGGCGGCGGTCGCGGCCCTGCTCCTCCTGTTGTGGGCCGCCGCCAACATTCAACAGCAGAGACTCAAGGTGTTCTGGCAGCCGCTTTACTTCCCGGCAGCCCTCTTTTTTTTGCTGGGCTTTGTTCAATACACTTCACAACTTAGCCTTGACTCCTACGCCACGTGGGAATCTCTGATCAAGCTTGCGACCGACCTTGTTTTTTTCTTCCTTGCCGGCCAGCTATTGGTGACAGAGCCGGCAAAAACGTGGAAGAGAATAGGGCTTGTCGTGACGCTTTATGCTTTTGCTGTGTCGCTGTTCGCCACAATCCAATTCTTTTCAAGCCACGGGTTGATTTACTGGAGCGTAAAAACTCACGGCTGGATTTTTGGTCCCTACTTTAACCACAACGACTATGCGGGACTCTTGGAGATGCTGATCCCCATAGCGGCCGTTTATGTGCTTTCGCAACCCCAAGAGTACGACGCCCGGCGGCTGCTGGCTTTTGGGGTTCTGATTTCCATTTGCTCGGTTTTGTTGTCCGGATCGCGAGGGGGATCTATCGCCATTCTCATTGAATGCCTGCTCCTAGGGGTAGTGTTCTTGAAAAGAGCAGGCAAATCTTGGCAAAAGAGCTTGGCAGCGACCATGATGCTGGGCTTAGCAGCCACCGCGCTGCTTTTCTTCTGGCTGGCCCCAGCCCGCATTTCAAGGCGACTCGAAACCTCGGCCAGCATGACGCATTCGCCGGAGGTGACGCTTGGGGAGCGCTGGGCAGTCTGGGAGGACTCGCTCAAGATTGTGCGTAATCATTTTCTGCGAGGAACAGGGCTTGGAAGCTATAGAGCTGTTTTCCCCCAGTATCAGAGCTTTGCGAGCGATCTGGTCTGGGACCACGCCCACAACGATTACGTTGAGGCGCTGGCCGAGTGCGGAGTCGCAGGAGGTCTGCTTATGCTTGCCGCCGTGGGGCTCTTCTTTCACTCGGCATTCGGAAATCTGCGCGAATGCCTGCAGTCGGCTTCGGGCGCGATTCAACTGGGCGCGGGCATTGGCTGTTGCGGGCTGCTGGTTCACAGCCTTTCTGATTTCAATCTGCACATTCCCGCTAACGCCGCGTGGTTTGCATTTTGTCTCGGAACATCGACCTTACGGATTCATGGGAGAAAATGCCGCCAGGGGGAATAAACTTCTCGGCGATTCCAGAGAAATCTTTTTGGGGGAGAGTTGCCCGCCTCCCGCTCAGGGGTCTGCCGAGGAATATGACAGTACCAATTTTGCAGGGCAGACTCAGAGGTGTGAAGTGGAAAGTGGGGGCTAGCAATCATGGTTGCTGGCTTGGAAGCTACGAGCACCACAAGCGTCTGGCCTTTGAGCTCAGTGTGAAGGAAGGCAGCGTTGTGTTTGACCTCGGAGCCAACGTTGGGTTCTATACACTGCTGGCTTCAGTTCTCGTGGGAGACCGGGGTAAGGTCGTGGCGTTTGAACCGCTCCCCAAAAACCTTCGTTACTTGAAATCCCACCTACAGATGAATCGAGTCACGAATGTTACGGTTATGGAAGCTGCGGTATCAGACGCCGACAGAGATTGTCTATTCGATGCCGGACCCAACAACTCAATGGGTCATCTTTCCAAGGAGGGAGGGTTCCGGACGAGGGTTGTGGCCATCGATAAGCTGGTTTCTCGCGGTGAGGTGCCTCTCCCCACTCACATGAAAATCGACGTCGAGGGCGCGGAATGGAAGGTTCTTCTCGGAGGGATGTCAGTCCTTGTTGCGAACAGGCCCACCATTTTCTTGGCGACGCACGGAAAAGATATCCACCGCCAGTGTTGTGAACTTTTGCAGTCTCTGGGATACACCCTTGAGCCCATTTCTGGTGCAACGGTTGATCAAGCAGATGAGATCTTAGCGTATGCCAGGACGTGAAGCGTTGGCACAGTTCCTCGATAGAACTCCAAGGACAGCCCGGCCCCGAAACATGGTTGCCGGATATTCAAAGAGGCCGTCGCACCGGAGAATCGCGTTTCCAAGTCATCTTCTGGTCCTCTTCCCGTGGCCACATTCGAGAGGCTTCAAAGCAAACACATTGGAACCACCGGGGTTACGCAGGGAAGTAGGCCTCCCCGAAAGACTCGAATTCGCCGCCGTATATGAATTGTTCTTCGTTCTCCAGTGAGGTGATATTTCTCTTGTGAATGGGCCGGCTGGCCCACGAGATATCCAGATCATGCTTCGCATCGCTATCGATGGCACCATTTTCACCCCGAAGCCTAAAGGAGCAGCCCGATACCTGAGGAATCTGCTCACGGAGATTGCCAAGATCGACCAATCCAATGAATACCACGTCTTTATTGACCGCAAAGTTGGTCCTGTTGTGTTGCCTCAACAGGAGAATTTCCAACCCCGGCAAATCAACTTCTGCACGAATCTATATTGGAAGCTGGTCCAATTCCGCAAGATTCTGCGGCGCGAAAGATTCGATATCATTCATTTTCCTTCCGAAGGGCGCTCGATGCAATGTCCCTATCCGTTTGTCGTTACAGTGCACGAAATTCCCCAAATCAGATGGCGGATCGAGAGGCATGTAGCCCTTTACGAGTACCTTAGCCGTGTGCTGAACGAAAGAATGTTTGCACGGTCGATCGAAAAAGCGAACGCGATCATTACGGCTTCAGCGGCAACAAGGAATGATCTCTTAAAATTGTACCCAGTTGACCCCGAAAGAGTAACGATTGCCCACGGGGCTGCGGAACCTCAACTTCTGGAGAGAAGCGGGAGTGTGCGGCATGACAAAGTCCGTGAAGAACTCGGAGCAAAGGACGGGTACATCCTGACTTTTGCCACAGGCGACAATCGTGAAAACGTGCAGGCCGTGCTTGAAGCCTATGGTAAAGTGCGGCGCCGGGTTCCCCACAAGCTCGTCATTTGCGGGACAGGACATGTTACCCGGTCCAGGCTGCAACAGCTCTGCATCGCGCTCGGGATTGAGGACTCGACGGTTTTTCGTGGCTACGTGGATGAAACGGAACTGGCCTGTCTTTATGCAGCGGCTGACCTTTATGTCGACATCTCGTTTTACGAGGGCTTTGGCTTGCAGGTGTGTGAAGCCATGGCCTTTTCGGTGCCGGTTATCGCGTCTAATATCCCTGCATTGGCCGAGCTTATAGGCAACGCAGGCGACCTGGTTCCCATGGATGACCCCGAGGCGATTGCTGCCGCTATCGCAAGTGTTTTGGAAAATCGGGAAAAATGGAACGAGCGCGCACGCCTCTCGCGGGTGCGAGCTCAGCAATTCAACTGGAGTCGGGCGGCGCGACAGACCCTGGCGACCTACCAGGCCGTTGCCAGCCAACAAAAAGGGTGGAGGAAGTCCGATAGGCGTGCGAGGACACGCTCAAGTCTGTTGAAAGTGGTGTTGGGGTTCCGTATCGATGCTTGAGTTGAAATCACGTTTCTTGCCATCGCGGTTTAGCAGAGACTTTGCAGTCACTGTTTCAGGGCAAGCCGGCGTGCTGGGATTCGGCGCCCTCTCAAGCGTGCTGGCTGCGCGCCTTCTGGGGCCACAGGGGCGCGGAGAACTAGCGGCCATCATTCTTTGGCCGATGCTGTTGGCCTTCCTCTTCTCGATGGGAATGGACCAGTCCATTGTTTTCCACGTCGGGAGGAAATTCTTTGATATTTCGGAAGTGTGGACGGCAAGCCTCGTGGCTGGACTGTTTCTTTCGGCGTGCGCCGTGCTGGCGGGACTCTGGGTCATTCCCTGGGCGCTCCATCTATACTCACCCCAGGTCCGCCACCTGGCCTTTGTCTTTCTGGTTTTTGTCCCGCTGATCTGGTTGACTGCGCTTCCCAATGGATTTCTGCAAGGTACGCTCGACGTTGGATATTTCAGTTTGCTTCGGAACTTGAGCGCCTCTTTATACGGTTTTGGACTGCTGGGACTGTATCTCGCGAACAGGCCGTCCGTCGCTGACGTGTTAGGCGTCCAGATCGGAGCCTTGCTGGTGGTAAGCGCTTGCAGCTTCTGGATTGTCGTCAGCAGACACAGCCCTGGCTGGGCGTGGAACTTTAAATCGTGCAAGTCTTTGTTCAATTTTGGCTGGAGAACTCAACTCGGAAGCCTGGCCTCTCATGTAAACCAGCGGTTGGACCAGCTCCTTCTTTCCCTGTTTGTGCCGCCACGCGACCTGGGCCTCTACGTTGTGGCCGTGGCGGTAGCGATGTCGGTAGGGTTCTTTCCAAAGGCTGCCGGGATCGTCACGTTCTCCACCGGATCCAATTTGGGTGGCAGCCAGACCAAAGAAATCATTGCCAAATCTTTCGGCGCGACATTTATAGCATTGGTGGCCGGTTGTGCTGTTTTATATGTCATCTGTCCGTGGCTTATCCCGTTCGCCTTCGGCCCTTCTTTCGCTCCGGCGGTGATTGCATGCCGGCTTCTTCTCCCTGGCTCGATCGCGCTTGGACTTAGCCAGGTCCTCTTCAGCGGAGCACGGGCGCTAAATCATCCAATACTGCCTTCCTATGCCGAAGGCCTTGCGGTGGTTGTTACGGTCCTCTCGCTATATCTGCTGTTGCCGCGATATGGATTTGTTGGGGCGGCGATGGCTTCGACGCTGGCGTATATGAGCAACCTCATTTTTTCGCTCACTTTCTTCCACAAGCATAAAGAAATTAATCTCACCTTTTTCGAACTTTTACACGGCACGCTCACAGCGTTCCGAACGATCGCCCGTGTCGTGAACCCTCCCAGGGTTTCCGAAGAACATTTTGCGACTGGCTCAAGGCGTTCACTTCAGAAACAACCTGAACCGTAAAGGTTCGAAGCTTCTGCTGCGAATCAGAGAATGGGTGATTCACCGCCCTCTCAATTTTCCCGGCTCAAGTAAAGGAAACCAATAAGCCCGATGCTGAATTTGCCGCTACAGTCGAGCAACGGAGTTCGTTCCCGAGTCTTTACTGCGAAGGGTCGGGAACCGCTTCGCAAGGTTTGTGCCGCCCACGTGCTGGTCAGCCTGTTTTTTTTGTCGTTACTTTTCTTCCTGGCTCGAAGTAGCGATTTCTTAATCCCGCTCCTTGTTGCTGTCGTGGTGGTTTTGATGTTTGGGCTGTTATTCGCTCCCAATATTTTTCTTTTTCTGACACCACTGAGTTTTTTCCCTGCTTCCATGCCGCTTTTAGATCCCGGGAGCATATTTCAAACCGTGCGATGGGCATTTCTGGTTCTGTTAGGTTTCTCCCTTATAGTTCGGAGCAGGACGGTTTGGTTGCCGCGCATGCAGCACCTTGTCTATCTCTCATTGGCGCTCTTCGTGGCCGTTTGCATGGCCTCCATTCTATATTCGTCGAATGAGGCCATGACGCTCTTCAAGTCCCTGGCATTTGGATTCCTTCTTCTTGTTTCAGTTGTGCACGGTGTTCTCCCTTATGAAGATGGGGCGGCGAGTATTTGTTCGTCTTTTGCCCTTGTGACCTATTCCCTGGATTGGCGAACCCGACGCCCCACGCCCGCTTCCGTCACC
>JAJYHU010000195.1:0-6855 GCA_021784615.1 Acidobacteriota bacterium
GACCTCTCCGTGTTGCCCTTACGGAGAGGAGCGTTGTCTATTTCTTCTAGCCCTTGGTCGCTTCTGCCAGGCTCTTATCCAGAATGGCGACGGCCTGATCGATATCGGCCACGGGAATGTTGAGCGGCGGCGACATGCGCAGCACGTTCGCGTAAAGGCCGCCCTTGCCGATCACCAGTCCGTTGGCCCGTGCGCGTTCGAGCGCTTTGTTGGCCAGGTCTGCTGCGGGTTCTTTGGTCTTGCGGTCCTTCACCAGCTCGACACCCTGCATCAATCCCATGCCGCGAACGTCGCCAATGGAGGCATATTTTTCCTTCAGCGCCTCCAGCCCTTCGCGGAACCGCTTGCCGGCGGTTTCGGCATTGTCCATCAGCTTGTCTTCTTCAATCAGGTCGATCGTAGCTTTGGCGGCCACGCAGGTGACCGGATTGCCGCCGAAGGTCGAAATGGTCAGGCCCTTGTAGCTGTCGGCGATTTCGGGCCGCGTAATCGTCCAGCCGATGGGAACGCCGTTCGCCATGCCCTTTGCGCCCGTGATCATGTCCGGCTCCACTTCCCAGTGCTCGATCCCGAACCAGTGCTTGCCCGTGCGGCCGACGCCCGTCTGGACTTCATCGGAAATGAAGAGGCCGCCGTAATTCCGCACGATGTTGGCGACGATTTTGAAGTAACCGGGCGGCGGCGTCACAACGCCTCCCAGTCCCTGGATGGTCTCGGCCAAAAGTCCTGCCACCTGGCCGCCGGTGGAGGTTTTGATGACATCTTCGATGTCCTTGGCGCAGTGCAGCTCGCAGCTCGGGTAACTGAGGCCGTAAGGGCAGCGGTAGCAATACGGTCCCGGAGCCTGCACGATTCCGAAGGGCACCACGCCCGCCTTGCGCCAAGTGCTCAGGCCGGTCAGCGACTTCGTAAGCTGCGTGTGGCCGCTGTAGCCGTGGCGCAGGGCGATCACGTCGTAATTGCCCGTGTGCATGCGCGCCGTGAGGACGGCCACTTCGTTTGCTTCCGAGCCGCTGTTGGTGAAGTAACTCTTCTGGAGTTTGCCGGGCGCGATTTGGGCCATTTTCTCGGCAAGCGCCACGATGGGCTCGGACGGGAAAAGCGTCGAGGCGTGCTGCAAGCGGTCAATCTGGGCCTTGATTTTTGCCGTCACCTTTTCGTTCGAGTGGCCCACGCTGATAGTGACGATGCCGCCCAGGAAATCGAGGTATTGCTTGCCGTCCAGGTCGCATACGTATTGACCTTTGGCGTGGTCGATCACCAGCGGGTCCTTGTAATAGGTGGTGACGCAATGGAAGAGATATTCCTTGTGCTTGCGCAGGATTTCGTCTTTGGTCATTGGCCCGTCCTCTTTCAAATGATGTGAAGGAGAAGTTTACCGTTGAATGCGGAAAGTTGAAAGAGGGAGGGCGTGCGGACGGCGGATTGATTTGGCTGCGGTAGCGGCGAGCTTACCTGGCCGGCGGTTTGCTTGGCAGCCGGCAAACAAAGTTGGCCGCATGATTCGTGCTGCCTTTTCCTGTCCACGCCGCTTCTTCGGGATAAGGGCACAGCGGCCGGGTGCGAGCGACGCCCTCGGCGGGTTTGTTATGGACGTATTTCGTGGCGACGATTCTGTTCGGTGCAACGCTCTTCTCAACCCACTCGCGAAGCGCCAGGAAGATGTTGTGCTGCGGGTCGTTCGGCACAGCCGGAGGTTGAACCAGGCCTCCAAAACTATTGGGTCCCGTACCGCCGCCGCAGTGTCCCATACCGGGCGCCATGTAGAGCCGGAAGAAGCTCTGGGTAGCTTCGAGCGCCTGAAGGTTGTCCAGGTGGCCGGCCTTACGCGTCAGGGCCACGACGCTGTTGTAATAATTCACGGCGTTCTCGGGCGCGACGGCGCTATCCGCCCAGCCCTGATACAGAATCAGCTTTCCGCCGCGCGCATTGAACGGCTGGAGATTGGGATTGGTCGAATTGAGGATCGATGCGAACTTCGCGTCGGTGAGTTCGGTGTCCTTGTGGAAATCAAAACTGCGGAAATCCCATTTCGGATTGCCAAAAACCATGTCGCCAAAAAATCCATTGGCAAAGAAAAATTGCAGACCGCCGCGCGGCGACTTGCCCGTGATCCAGGTGGGCCAGTCCGCCGGCGCCGCTTCTGCGCCCGGCTCAAAGCCAGGGAAGATTTGCCGGCCCGTGCGCGGGTCACTTGGCCCGGCATAGATTTTTTCGAGCGCCTCAACTTGCGGCGCCGTCAGGCAGCCCGGACCGTCAGCGCCCTTGCATTGCAAAACAGCCGGGTTGAAATGGCACCATCGAGGATTGTTGATGACGCCGTCCTTCACGCCGTCAAGGGCGTCGCAAGCGTTGAGCGCCGCCTGCTGGATTATCGGCAGCTTGCTTGCCGGAATATAACTGGCCGGGTTTGCCATCATCGCCTGCTCGTTCCAGGCAAACCCCGTGAAGATATGCGTCCAGAAGTTAGCCGGCGCGCCGGCCAGGATGCCGTTGAAATCATCGGGATAGCGTTGCGCTTCCATCAAAGCTTCGCGCCCGCCGTCCGAGCAGCCGTTGAAATAATCCCGCTGGGGAGCGCGCCCGTAGAAGGCGCGGATAATCCTTTTGGACTTCTGCGCCGTCTCATGGACGGCCCGATAGCCAAAATCGATCACCTTTTGAGGGTGGCCGATGGCCCAGGCGGGAGCGCCGCCGCCGGTGTGCCCATCGTCGGTGGAGGCTGTGGCAAAGCCGTTGCGAAGCGCCGGAACCATAAAGGCAAGTTGAATTCTGCCGGCAAAGCCGCCGTTGCCGACTTGTTCGAACCTGCCGTTCCAGCCCTCGGCGGGCATCCAGAGCTCAAACTTAATGTCCGAATCGCTGGTGGGCTTGATGACTCCGGCCACGCGGCAAAAGGCCGGCAGGTCGGCTGGCCCGTGGCCTCCAAGCGAGTGGGGCGGAGGCGCAAATTTGCCGGCAGACACAAACTCGGCGGAAGTGATAACGGTCTTCGCGAGCTTCAGCGTTGTGAGGCTCTGGCACGATTGCTGTGCGGCGGCCCGCGCCGGAAAGACCGCCGCGCTCACGAGCGATACCGCAAAGGCAATCCCGAGAAGACGAGTCATCATGCGGATTCCGATTTTTTATTTTCCCCACTCCGTGTGGAACGTTCCCGGCTTGTCGGTTCGGTGATAAGTATGGGCGCCAAAGCAATCGCGCAACGCCTGGAGCAGATTCGCGGGAAGGCGCTCCTGCCGGTAGCTGTCAATGTAGCCGAGAGAGGTGGAAATCGCCAGGCAAGGTGTTCCGACGTCTGTCGCGGCTTTCACCACTTCGCGCAGGGCCCCGGCGTACTTGTTAATGAGCGAGCTGAAGCCCGGCGCCAGCATCAGGTTTGGGCAGGCGGGGTTCGCCACAAACTCCTGCTGAATGAGGTCGAGCATTTTGGAGCGAATGATGCAGCCGCCCTTCCAGATGCGGGCAATCTCCGCGTAATCCAGGCCGTATTGGTATTCGGCCGAGGCCACGCGAAGCTGCTCAAAGCCTTGCGCGTAGCAAACAATCACGGCGATCCGGTAGGCTTGCCGCAGGAGGTCCACCATCTGGAGCCGGTCGCCTGTAAAGATCTGCTTGGGTCCGCTCAGAATTTCCGAGGCGGCAACCCGCTCTTTCTTCTGTCCGGAGAGGATGCGCGCTTCCACGGCGTAAGCAAGGGTGGGAATCGCCACACCCAGATCCATGGAATCCTGCGCCGTCCATTTTCCTGTACCTTTTTGCGCGGCTTCATCAACGATCAGTTCAACCAGCGGCCGGCCGGTATCAGGATCGGTCTTTCCCAGAACCAGGGTGGTGATTTCGAGCAGGTAGGAATTCAGGTCCGACTGGTTCCATTCTTCGAAAACGTCCCGTATTCCTTCCGCCGGAAAGCCCAACACGCTCTTGAGAAGGTCATAGACTTCGCAGAGCAATTGCAGGATGCCATACTCGATGCCGTTGTGGACCATCTTGACGTAATGTCCGGCGCCGCGCGGGCCCAGGTAGGTGACGCAAGCGCCGTCTTTGGTCTGGGCAGCCATTTTGGTCAGCAGGGGCTCGAGATGCTGGTAGGAGTCTTCGCTGCCTCCCGGCATCAGGGAAGGCCCGTGAAGCGCGCCTTCCTCACCGCCGCTCACGCCCATGCCGAACAGCCGGAACCCTGCGGCTTCCATCTCTTCTGCGCGGCGCTCGGTATCTTTGAAATAGGAGTTGCCTCCGTCAATAACGATGTCTTCCGGCTCGAGGTGCGGCTTCAAATCCCGCAAAACTGCATCCACGGCTTTCCCCGCCGGAACCATCACCAGAATGCGCCGAGGCTTTTCAAGCGCCGCGATAAAATCTTGGAGCGAACTCGTCACCGTGATTTGCTTGCCGGCCACGGCCGCCACCACCTTCTGCGTCTTTTCGGGATCGGCGTCAAAGCCCGCAGCGGAGAATCCTTTGCTCTCCGCATTCAAAGCCAGATTCTTGCCCATGACCCCCAAGCCAACCACTCCGAGATGCCGCTTATTCATAAAATCCTCCTTCAAATTTCCGCCTCTGAATGGCGTTTTCCGGGCCCGATCTCCATCTGGGACGCTAAGAAACGAGATTTAGCGCCGCGAAAGGAATATAATATACCTTTTAAGCGTTCTATTCTGGTGTTGGGCGCACCTAAAAATTTAGACGCACCGGGTGATCTGCTGCGCACATCGCACCCGGGATCGCCCGACCCCAGCGTACGCGAATCAAAAACAGGAGGAATTGGCTTTGGACGGACATACCGCTGCTCAAACTTCCAACGACGCCCTTGCAGCAGCCGCACTCGATCAACTTTGTATCAACACCATCCGCGGGCTCGCGATGGATGCCGTCGAGAAGGCGAATTCCGGGCATCCCGGCCTTCCGATGGGCGCCGCGTCCATGGCCTACGTCCTTTGGACCCGCCATCTTCGATACGATCCTTTGAAGCCCGCGTGGCCCAATCGCGACCGGTTTATCCTTTCCGCCGGGCACGGCTGCATGCTGCTTTACAGCCTGCTGCATCTCACGGGTTACGATCTGTCGCTCGATGAAATCAAGCAGTTTCGCCAGTGGGGAAGCGAAACCCCCGGCCACCCCGAGTATCATCTTGAGCGGGGGATTGAGACCACCACCGGGCCGCTCGGCCAGGGATTCGCAAACGGCGTGGGGATGGCGATCGCCCAAAGATATCTTGCCGCGCACTTTAACCGGCCCGGCCACGAACTCCTCGATTACAACATTTACGCCATCGTTAGCGACGGCGACCTGATGGAAGGCGTGGCCTCGGAAGCGGCTTCGCTGGCGGGACACCTCGGGCTCAGCAATCTTGTCTATCTGTACGACAGCAACCACATTTCGATTGAAGGTTCCACGGACCTGGCCTTTACCGAAGACCGCGGCAAGCGTTTTGAGGCTTATGGATGGTTCGTGCAGCAGGTCGGCGACGGCAATGACCTGGAAGCCATCGACCGGGCTCTCGCGGCGGCGAAAGCGGAGAAGGACCGCCCTTCGATCATTGTCACAAGGACGCACATTGGGTACGGAAGTCCCAACAAGCACGATACGGCTGCCGCCCACGGCTCTCCGCTCGGCGAAGAAGAGATCGCCTTGACCAAGAAAAATCTTGGCCTGCCGCTCGAACCCAAATTTTACATTCCCGAGGAAGCCCTGGCGCACTTCCGCAAAGCCATTCAGTGGGGCGAGAAAGCTGAAACCGCATGGCGCGAGCGTCTGGAGGCTTATCGCAGAGCTTTCCCGGACCTTGCCGCCGAGTGGGACCGTTATGTTCGCGGGGAATTGCCCGCGGGCTGGGAAGCAAAGCTCCCCGTTTTCAAACCCTCGGACGGAGCCCTGGCAACCCGCCAGGCATCGGGCAAGGTCTTGAACGCCATCTCCTCCAGTCTGCCCACGCTCCTGGGCGGCTCCGCGGATCTTGCTCCCTCGACGAACACCATGATCAAGGATGAGCCGGCCTTTGAGAAAGGGCATTACGAGGGGCGCAACTTCCACTTTGGGGTTCGCGAGCACGCCATGGGCTCCATCCTCAATGGCATGGCCTTGAGCGGCCTGATCCCTTACGGGGCCACGTTTATGATCTTTTCGGATTATATGCGGCCCACCATCCGGCTTGCCGCCATGATGCGCATCCACTCCATCTTTGTGTACACGCACGACAGCATCTTCCTCGGCGAGGATGGGCCGACCCATCAGCCCATCGAGCAGCTTGCCTCGTTGCGCGCCATTCCCAACCTGTGCTTGATGCGGCCTGCTGACGCCAATGAGACGGCCGTGGCCTGGCGCGTGGCGATTGAACGGCGCGACGGCCCCGCGGCTCTTGCCCTGACGCGGCAAAAGCTTCCGGTGATTGACCGGGAGAAATACGCTTCCGCTGAAGGGCTCGCGCAGGGAGCTTACATTCTTGCCGACTCAAAAGGAAAGCGGCCGGAAGTTCTGCTGATCGCTTCCGGGTCCGAGGTCTCGGTGGCGCTCGAAGCCTATGAAAAGCTCACGGCTGAAGGCGTTGCGGCGCGCGTGGTCAGCATGCCTTCCTGGGACCTTTTTGAAAAGCAGTCGCAAGCTTACAAGGATGACGTTTTACCCCCGCTCACGACGGCCCGCCTGGCCATTGAAGCCGCTTATCCTCTGGGCTGGGACCGCTATATCGGGCCCCACGGCGCTACGATTGCCATGACGCGCTACGGCGCGTCGGGTCCCTACAAGGTGCTGGCGGAGAAGTTCGGGTTCACGGCTGCCAACGTGGCCGAACAAGCCCACAAATTGCTGGGGCGTTAAGAATTCACCGGGCCGCGCTTGTGCGGCAACCGGCGGATGTAA
>JAJYHU010000195.1:6865-14277 GCA_021784615.1 Acidobacteriota bacterium
CATTTTTTTGTTCCCTGCCGCATGAAATAACGGCAGGCCCGCTTGGGCAGGGCTGGTTGAAAGTTGATTGCCGGCTCGCCCGGCGCATAACGGAAAGGAGTTAAAGGTTTATGAGTGAGAATCCCCTGATAGAGTTGCCGAAATTCGGCCAGAGCGTATGGCACGACTACATTCGCCGCCAGGAAGTCCTCTCCGGCGGCCTGAAGCGCCGCATTGACGAGGATGGATTGCTGGGCGTGACGTCGAACCCCAGCATCTTTGAGAAGGCGATTGCCGGCAGCAACGACTACGACGATGGCATCGCGCGGCTGGCCAATGAGGGCCTTGAAGCGGCGCAAATTTACGAGCGGCTGGCCGTGGAGGATATTCAGAGCGCCACGGACGTGTTTCGTCCCATTTACGACCGGACGGAAGGCCGCGACGGCTTTGTCAGCCTGGAAGTTTCTCCCTTGCTGGCCCATGACACCCAGGCGAGCCTGGAAGAAGCGCGGCACCTGTTCCGCTCTGTCGGCCGGCCCAATGTGATGATCAAAATTCCGGGAACCAAGGAAGGCTTGCCGGCCATCGAGCAGGCACTCAGCGAAGGCATCAATATCAATATCACGCTGCTGTTTGGAATTGAGCGTTACGCGGAAGTCGCCAACGTTTACCTGCGGGCGCTTGAAAAGAGAGCCGCCGAGGGCAAGCCCATCGACCGCGTGGCTTCGGTCGCAAGCGTATTTGTGAGCCGGATCGATTCTCTGCTGGACCCGCAGTTCGAAGCCAAGCTCCAAAGCGCCGCCTCGCCCGAAGAGCGGAAGAAGATCGAGAGCCTTATCGGAAAAGTCGCCGTCGCCAACACCAAGCTGATCTACCAGAAGTACAAGGAAATCTTCAAGACCGCCCGGTTTGAAGCTTTGGCGCAAAAGGGCGCGCGCGTCCAACGGCCGCTTTGGGGATCGACCAGCACGAAAAATCCCAAATACAATGACGTCCTTTACGTCGAAGATCTCATCGGCCCCGACACCGTCAACACCATGCCGACGGCGACCATGGACGCCTTCCGCGATCACGGAAAAACGCGAGCCACGATCGAGGAGGGACTTGATGAGGCTCGCCAGGTTATTGCTCAACTGGCCGCAGCCGGAATCGATCTTGGCGCTGTAACTCAGCAGCTTGAGGATCAGGGCGTCGAAGCCTTTGCCCACGACTACAAAAAGTTGCTGGCGAGCATCGAAGAAAAAAAAAGTCTTGGAACCCAAGCCGCTCGCAGGTAACCGTGCCGGCGAATCTCGACAAAAACGTCCATAGCACTCTCCGAAAGCTTGAGGCGCAAAAGTTTTCCGAGAGGCTCTGGAAGCGCGACCCGTCGCTTTGGAAATCCGAGCCCGCGGCGCAAAAAATCATTCGCAACGCGCTCGGCTGGCTGACCATTGCGCGCGACATGCGGGGGCGGCAGGACGCGCTCAAGAACTTTGCCGAGGAGGCGCGCAAGGCAGGGTTCCGGCACGCCGTTCTGCTCGGCATGGGCGGCAGCAGCTTGTGTCCGGACGTTCTGCGCGCAACCTTTGGGACGGCGCCCGGCTATCTCGATCTCCAGGTCCTGGATTCCACGGTTCCGGCCAACATCGCCTGCGTCGAGGAGTCCATCGACCTCGGCAAAACGCTCTTTTTGGTTTCCAGCAAGTCGGGCGGCACCACGGAAACTCTCAGCTTCTACAAATACTTTTACGAGCAAGTCCGCAAGTTGAAGGGCGAGAAGGCGGGTGAGAATTTCATCGCCATTACGGATCCGGGCAGTGGGCTTGAAAAGCTTGCCGCGGAGCGCAACTTCCGGCAGGTGTTCAGCGGCACCCCGGACATCGGAGGCCGGTACTCCGCCTTATCCAACTTCGGAATGGTGCCCGCGGCGCTGATCGGTCTTGACGTCAAAGACCTGTTTCGCCGGGCGGAGCGCATGATGGCGGCTTGCGGATCCGGCGTTCCCCTTCAGGAAAACCCCGGAGTCAGCCTGGGAGCGGCCTTGGCGGAAGCGGCGCGCGCCGGACGCGACAAGATCACTTTTGTGATTTCTCCCGAGATCGAAACTTTCGCCGACTGGGTGGAGCAATTGATCGCCGAGAGCATGGGCAAGGAAGGGAAAGGCCTGATTCCTGTGGCGGGCGAATCGCTCGGAGCGGCCTCGAGCTACAGCGACGACCGCATTTTCGTCCGGATGCGGCTGGCTTCCGATTCCGGCGAAGGCACGGAACAAAATCTTAAGGCGCTTGAGGATGCTGGCCATCCGGTGATTCGAATTGTGCTGGAGAGCAAGCTTGATTTGGCGAAGGAATTCTTCCGCTGGGAAATCGCGACGGCGACGGCGGGAGCGCTGCTGGAGATTAATGCTTTCGACCAGCCCAACGTTCAGGAGAGCAAGGACAACACCAAGCGTCTGCTGGAGGGTTTCAAGTCCGATGGCAAGCTGCCCGCGGAAACCGCTGTGCTGGCCCCCGAGGGCCTTGAGTTTTACTGTGATCCTGAAACTCGCAGCGCGATCGAAAATGGCCCGCAAGGTGCAAACTCAGCAGAAACGCTTTTGGCCGGGTTCCTGAAGCAGGCTCGCCCGGGAGATTACGCGGCGGTGATGGCGTATCTTGCGCGCACGCCCGAGACGGAGAGGCGGTTGCAGGCCATCCGGCTGCGTTTGCGGGATGCGTTGCGCGCCGCGGCGACCCTGGGGTTCGGTCCCCGCTTTTTGCACTCCACGGGCCAGCTTCACAAAGGAGGCCCCAACAAAGGGCTGTTCCTTCAGATTACGGCGGCGGACCCTGGCGACCTCCGGATTCCCGGCGAGCCCTACACCTTTTCAGTTCTCAAACAGGCTCAGGCGCTCGGCGATCTCCAGTCGCTTGAAAGCAAAAAGCGCAGGGTGCTGCGGGTTCACCTGGCCCAAGACACCGAGGCGGGCCTGGAGCAACTCTTGCGGGCGCTTGAAGCAGCCGTGGCCAAGTCGCGGACGACCTCGGCTTCCTGAAGCCGGGAACACGATCACCCCAGGAATTTAAATCGGGAAAGGATGGAGTCTCGCATGACGGATACGGCAGTACTGACCAATCCTTTGCGCGAAGGGATGCGCATTCGAAAGACGCCCGCCCCTTGTGCGATGGTGATTTTCGGCGCTTCAGGCGACCTGACGGCCCGCAAACTGATTCCGGCGCTTTATTATCTCCACTGCGAGCGGCTGCTTCCGCCGGGCTTTTCCGTGATCGGCTGCGCCAAGACGCCCTACAGCAACGAGAAGTTCCGCGAAGCGATGGCCGACGCCGTCAAGAAATTTTCAGAGAAAGCGACGGTGGATGAGCCTTCGCTCACAAGTTTTATCCAATCGCTTTACTACCTGACGGACGACTTTGGCGATGTCAAGGCCTACACCCAACTGGATGAACTGCTGAACAAGCTTGACAGCGAGCGCGGAACCAACGGGAACCGGCTCTTTTATCTTGCGACTCCGCCAAGTTCATTTCCCGTTATTGTGAGCCATCTCGGCGCTGTCGGCCTGGCGCAGCCAAAAGAGCCGGGCAAAAGCTGGACCCGCGTGGTCATCGAGAAGCCTTTCGGGCACGATCTCGAGAGCGCCCGGGAGCTGACCGCGACGGTGGGATCGGTTTTCAAAGAAGAGCAGGTTTACCGGATCGACCATTATCTCGGCAAAGAGACCGTCCAGAACCTTTTGGTGTTTCGTTTTGCCAACGGAATCTTTGAGCCTATCTGGAACCGGCGCTACATCGATCACGTGGAAATCACCGTGGCCGAGGAACTGGGCGTCGAAGGGCGCGGCCGCTATTACGAAGAAGCCGGCTTGCTGCGCGATATGGTGCAGAATCACGTCATGTCTGTGCTCAGCCTGGTGGCCATGGAATCACCGGCGACGTTTGACGCCGTGGAAGTGCGCGACGAAAAGGCCAAGGTGATGCGGGCCATTCGCCCCATCGACTTCGACCATCTCGACGATTTTGTGGTTCGAGGGCAATACGCCGACGGATGGGTGAAGGGCCAAAAAGTTCCAGGCTATTGCGAAGAAGCCAATGTCGCTTCAAACTCCTCCACCGAGACGTTTGCGGCGCTGAAGCTGTCGATCGACAACTGGCGCTGGGCGGACGTGCCGTTCTACTTGCGCTCGGGAAAGCGCCTGGCCAAGCGTGTTTCCGAAATTGTGGTGCAGTTCCGGCGCGTGCCTCACATGGTTTTCGGAAGTAAGACCGAGAATCTGGTCGAGCCCAACGTTCTGGCCATGCGCATCCAGCCGAATGAAGGCATCGCGATCAATTTCAACGCCAAATTTCCCGCTCCCACCATGGAAATCCGTCCGGTGAAAATGGAGTTCCGGTATGCGGAGTCTTTTGGCGGAGAGCCGCCCAGCGCTTACGAGACGCTGCTGCTGGACTGTATGCTCGGCGACCAGACGCTTTTTACCCGTGAGGACGCTGTGGAGCTGGCCTGGCAACTGCTTTCTCCGCTCCTTGACCGCTGGCGGGAAGACGGAGCAAAAGGGCTGCAATATTATGAATCCGGAAGCTGGGGCCCGGCGGCGTCGGACGCCTTGCTTGAACGCGATAAGCGGCGCTGGCACCGTCTTTAATCAGGTTGCTGAAAAAGGCCACGCGCCATGCTGAGCGTAACGAAGCATCTGCAAGCGGAGGGCAAACGGGCTCAGGATGACGTCACGCGAGTAGGTTTCCAGCAACCGACCAGATCGAAAGGAGGGAACTTTGCCTGTTGGGAAAAAGTTCAAATCTTTAACGGCCGGTGAACTGCAACCGGCAACGATCGCCGATCTGGAAAAAGAACTTTCCGACCTTTGGCGGTCAGCCGCTGAGGACCCTGCGGCGGAACATCCTGTCATGCGCGCGTCCGTTCTGACCCTCCTTGTTTATGTTGAAAATGAGCACGCCGGCCGCGAAACGCTCAAATTGATCAGCCAGGTGATCTCTCAAAATCCTTGCCGCGCCATCATTATGATTGCGGAAGAGACCGAGCAGCCGGAAGGTTTGACCTCCTGGATTTCCGCCCAGTGCCATCTGCCCGCATCGGGGGCAAGGCAGGTTTGCTGCGAACAGATCTGCGTCCAAGCCCGGGGAGCGGCTGTGAAAGGCCTGGACAACGTTGTCATTCCGCTGGCGGTCCCGGAGCTCCCTGTGTTCCTTTGGTGGGGGGCCGGACGCTTTGCGCCTCCGGCGTACCTCGATCATATTCTCCGCATCACGAACCGCGTTCTGGTGGATTCAGCCCGGTTCGAGGAACCGGAGTCTGACCTGGCAACTCTGGCCCGCCATGTCGAACGGTTCAGGGGCGCCGAGGAAGTGGCTTTTAGCGACCTTAACTGGGCGCGGCTCACGCCTTGCCGTGAACTGATTGCCCAGTGCTTTGATTTTACGGAAGCGAATTCATATCTCGGCAATCTTGCTGAAGTGAAGCTTGCGTGGGCGGAGGAAGCGGCAGGCGGCGACCGATGGGCGCAGGCGCTGCTGCTGACGGCGTGGCTAGCAACGCGGCTGGGTTGGCAGCCGGTCTCCCGCATCGTGCAGGGCGCAAGGCGAACCCAAACGCTGGAATTTCAAAAAGACGGGAAGCCCGTTCGCGTGGAGTATGCCGCGCGCAAAGCGACAGGCGGCCAGCCGGGCCCGCTCTCTGTGGTCATGAAGACAACCGGCGCGCCGGCTGCGCAATTCTCCATCATCGAGTCAAAAGAAGAAGGCACTGCCCACACGCGGGCTGAGGTCCCCGGATGTCCGCCGCGTGAAAGAACGGTTCGCCTGCACGTTCTCGATCAGGTTGGACTGGTGAACGAGGAACTCAAATTCCCGCGGCGCGATAAGATTTACGAGGAAACGCTGAGCCTTCTTGCCAGAATGCTCAAGGCGTAGAAACCCGAAGCATATTGCCTTGCCGGGGTTATGAGGGATGAGTGAAACACAAATTCGAACCTTTCCAAACCTGGAAGAACTGAGCCGTGCGGCGGCTGACCGTTTTGCCACGCTGGCCATTGAGTGCGCGGGCAAGGGGAAAATCTTCTCGGCGGCGCTTTCCGGCGGCAAAACACCGCAGACTTTTCTCCGCTTGCTGGCGAGACCTGAATTTTCCAGGCGCATTCCATGGGAGAATACGCATCTCTTCCAGGTTGACGAGCGATGTGTTCCTCCCGATCATCTGCAGAGCAATTACCGGATGATTCGTGAGTCTCTGCTCGCCGCCGTTCCAGCCGCCGCAGCCAACTTCCATCGCCTGGAAGCCGAGCAGGCGGATCGCGACGCGGCCTGCGAGGAATACGCCGCGGAACTGGGAAGCACCATGGTGCCTGCTGAGGCCGAGGCCCCACGATTCGACCTGATCTTTCTCGGCATGGGACCCGACGGGCACACGGCTTCGCTGTTTCCGGGCTCAAAAGCGGTGGCTGAGCGCAGCAGGTGGGTTTGCCCGAATTATGTTGAAAAACTCCAGATGCATCGTTTGACGCTGACGTATCCGGTTCTCAATGCTGCGTCGGCGGTTGTGTTTGTAGTGTCGGGCGCGGACAAGGCCGAGGCTTTGCGGCAAGTGATCGCGGAACCGTGCAACCTGGATCTTTACCCGGCGCAGGGAGTTCAGCCCGGCAAAGGCAAGGTGGCTTGGTTTGTGGATGCCGCTGCCGCACGCCTTCTCGATACGGCTCAAAGGAGCGCTTCTTGATCAAAATCGCCCCGTCAATCCTTTCTGCGGATTTTACCCGCTTGGGCGAGGAAGTCCAGGCGGCGGAAGCAGCCGGAGTGGACCGCGTGCAGATCGACGTGATGGATGGCCGGTTTGTTCCCAACATCACCTTTGGAGCGGCGGCTGTCCGGTCTCTCCGTCCGCTCACGCGCCTGATCCTGGAAACGCACCTGATGGTTGAGCCGCCCGAGGACTTCATCGAAACCTTTGCGGAAGCGGGAGCGGATACGATCATCATTCATCAGGAAGCCACGCCGCATTTGCACCGCGCCATCCAGCAGATCCACGCCTTGGGGAAAAAGGCGGGAGTGGCGATCAACCCAGCGACCCCCGCCTGTTTGCTTTCCGAGATTCTCGGCAGCCTCGATTTGGTTCTGGTGATGACGGTCAACCCGGGCTTCGGCGGGCAGAAGTTCATTCCCGAGACCCTGCCGAAGATCCGGCAGCTTCGCGGGCAGATTGAGGGACTCGGGCTTCGGTGTGAGCTGGAAGTGGACGGAGGAATCAACGCCGAGACAGCGCCGCTGGCGGTTGAGGCTGGAGCCGACGTGCTGGTGGCAGGGTCGTCGGTTTACGGCGCTCAAGGCGGCGTTGGGCCCGCGGTTGAGCGGCTGCTCGCGAGCATCGCCCGTAGCCGTCCCTAGAACGGGTTGGCAAGGTCCGCTGCCTCTCGACACTCTTCACCGACCCCCTGCGAGACGCCG
>JAJYHU010000313.1 GCA_021784615.1 Acidobacteriota bacterium
AGGATGTTGCGGACTCCCAGATTGTCGCGCAAGGCGGCTTCAAGCTCTTGCCGGCTGAGGCCGAGATTGCGCACTTGAACGTTCGGATCGAGCAGGCATTCTTCCGTGCTCAGCAGCGTCCCTTGTCCGTTCACGTCAATGCTTCCGCCCTCAAGCACCAAGTCACGGTCTCCTGCGCGGGCTTCGAGCAACGGAAGTTCCAGCGCCCGGGCCGCGCGCTCCGGAATGGCGTCGTCCTTGCGCCATTCGGGATACTTGGCCCAGGCATTGAAGCGAAAACGGATAACAGCCACGTCGGAAATACGGCGCGGCTCTTTGGCAGCCCGCTTTTGGGCCGGATGTGCGCGGGATGAAGCCGGTCGCCTCAAAAAGATGGGGCCAGAATCACGAGTCCATCCGCGGTCCGTGGGAAAGCGAAAAAATTCGACGCGAGCAAGATCGACTCCCGCGCGCGCGAGCACCCGCCGGGCGCGAGCTTCATGGGGCTTGGAATGAACGATGATGCGCAGAATCTCGCCCGGCGTGATCTTGCGGGCAAATTCACTGTAAACCCATGGGATGGGCGCGAACCGCTCCGGCCAGTCCGTCACATTGTGCGGCCAGGCGATCCAGGTGGCCTCGTGGAGCTCCCACTCCGCAGGCAGACGAAAGCCAAGGGCAGAGGGTGAGGGCGCCACTATGCTTTTCCTGCTTCCCGGTCAAGGTAGCGGCGCTCGATGCCCTGGTAGGCGTCGATCCGCCGGTCGCGAAGGAACGGCCAATTCCGCCGGACGTCTTCCAGGTGATCAAGATCAATCTCGGCCAGAAGAATCTCTTCGCGGTCAGCCGAGGCTTCGGCAATGACCACTCCCTGGGGGTCGGCAATAAAGGAAGATCCCCAGAACTAGATTCCGCCTCCGTCAGCGCCTTCTTCGAATCCAACTCGATTCACCGCGGCTACATAAACCCCGTTGGCGATGGCATGGCCCCGCTGAACGGTTTTCCAGGCGTCCCGCTGTGCAACTCCGTACTGTTCTTTTTCATGGGGATGCCAGCCGATGGCGGTGGGGTAAAAGATGATGCCCGCGCCTTCCAGCGCCACCAGGCGCGCGGCTTCCGGGTACCACTGGTCCCAGCAAATCAGCGGCGCGACGGGCCCTACGCGGGTGTTGAAGGCATGAAAACCCAAGTCGCCGGGAGTGAAGTAAAACTTCTCGTAATAGCCCGGGTCGTCGGGAATATGCATTTTGCGGTAGAGGCCCGCGAGTTTGCCATTGGCATCGATGACGACGGCGCTGTTATGGTAAACGCCGGCTGCCCGGCGCTCAAACACCGGGGCGATCAGAACGACTTTGGCCTTTCGCGCCACTTCGCTCAGAGCTTCGGTGGTGGGGCCGGGGATGGGTTCGGCCAAGTCAAAGGCATGATGATCCTCGCTCTGGCAAAAGTATCTGGAGCTGAAAAGCTCCGGCAGGCAAACGACCGCGGCGCCCTTGCGGGCAGATCCACGAATCCCGGCTACTGCCCGGCGAAGGTTCCGGGCTGGGTCCAGCGTACAGGCCATCTGAACCAGGCCAAGCTGAAACTTTTTCTTTCTGGGCATCGGAAAACAGAATACATGAGTCTCGATTTTCCTCCAAGAGTCTCGTGAAGGATAAAATTCCTGGACATTTCAGCAAGGTGAAATCATCCAAAGAAATATAAGGCCCATGACGCAAGCCGCTTAAGCGCTATGCTGGCGCAGAATTTGGGAAAGAATTGCGCCATAATCTCCCTGAGGTGAGCCGGGAGGAATATCCGCGATGGATAAAGCCATCGAATTCCTCATACATCACGGCTACGCGGTTCTGGCGGTCTGGGTGTTTGCCGAGCAGTTTGGCTTTCCGATTTCTTCCATCCCCTTGCTGCTGGCAGGCGGAGCGCTGGCGGGGACCGGGGATTTAGCGCTGCCGTGGGTTCTTATTCTTCCCGTGGCAGGCTCTCTCCTGGCCGATAGCATCTGGTATGAGATCGGAAGGCTCAAAGGGTCAAGCGTGCTCAGCATCTTGTGCCGTGTCTCGCTTGAGCCGGACTCTTGTGTTCGAAACACTCAAAACTTGTTTGCCCGCTGGGGCTCGAATGCGCTGGTGGTGGCCAAGTTCATCCCTGGATTCAGCGTGGCGGCGCCGCCCATGGCGGGCATGTTTGGAATGCGCGGCAGGCGCTTCCTGCTGTTTGACACGGCGGGGGCGCTCGCTTACATCGGCGCTTTCGTGGGCCTGGGCTTCGCCTTCAGCCATCAACTGGCAAGCGTCGCGGATTATGCTCTGGGATTTGGAACATGGCTCCTGGTGCTGCTGGCGGCCGGCCTGATTTTTTATCTCGGCTGGAAGTATTTCCAGCGCCGGCGGTTTATCCGAAAATTACGAATTAATCGCATCACCCCTGAGGAATTGAAGCAGAAGATCGACGCGGGCGAGGAGGTCGCAATCGTGGACTTGCGCCACACGATCGATTTCGAGTCCGATCCGCACACCATTCCCGGCGCGTTCTTTCTGCCTTCTGAAGAATTCGAGCGCCGATATGCGGAAATTCCGGCGGAGCGTGAGTTGGTGCTCTTCTGCACTTGTCCCAACGAGGCAACCAGCGCCCACGTGGCCCTGATGCTGAGGCGCCGGGGCATCACCCGCGTCCGGCCGCTTGCCGGAGGTTTGGCGGGTTGGAGGGAAAAGGGATTTCCAGTTGAATCGCGGAAGGGCTCAAAAGACCCGTCGGGCAAGCGCCTGATGGAGGCGCCTTGAAACCTTAGGCCGCGGCTCGGATTGCCGCAAGCAGCGCGCGAAGCAGAAAATTCAGAGGAACAGTGAAACCGGATTCTCCAGGATTTGCCGGAGGGTCTCAAGAAATCTTGCGCCCGTCGCCCCGTCAACCACGCGATGATCGCAGGAAAGCGTCATGCGGCAGCGGTATCCGATCTTGACCTGCCCGTTTTCCACCA
>JAJYHU010000284.1 GCA_021784615.1 Acidobacteriota bacterium
TGGTGCTCGCGGGACTTCTTCCCACTTTGTTGCTGGCGCTCTCCGTAGCCCGCGGCATGCACGTGGAAGTGCTGGGCATGAACGGCCTAAGCTTTGGTTTGCTGACCATTCTGGCGGGCTTCATCACCTATTACGCAACTTCGCCCCTGCGGCGCCGGCAAAAGCCCCGGAGTTAAAGCGCAGCGGGCAAGCTGGAGGAAAACATTCAAGCTTGCTGTTGCTTTCATGCCGCGGCACTGTCTATCAGTTCGTTTCGTTAAGATGAATCGTGAGCCGGCCGGGAGCGGGAATCCGCGCGATGGGCCGCACGGCCTCGCTGTCGCCGTCGTTTGAAGTGCTAGCCCCCTCATAGGGCTTGACGTGGTTGTTGGAATTCTCATTGGCCATCCGGCCGCTATATTCCAAGAAAGTGGTGCCACAGCCGGTGGCCAAAAGCGCCAACAGGAAAATCAGCGAACTCATCAACAAACGCCGCGGGCTGAAGAGTCTTTGGATGAGCATGGAGCCTCCTTAAATTTATGATGACTTTTTACGCCCCTTATTTTGCTTCTTTACTTATTTTGCCACGTGCAGCCCCTTCTGCGAAAGGGCGCATCAGACTAAAAGTGCCAGGCAGCCTGCGACGAAACTTATCCGGCCTGACCCGCAAGGGAAATGCCGAAACCCTTGGTACAATAAGAGGCCGCCGGCAGCGGGGCAAAGGCGCAAGAATTGAATTGAACCAAAGGCGGCGGTCCGCGCATGCGTTTCCGCCGGAGCCCGAGCGCGAGGATATTGAAAGGAGGAGCAGACCCGCATGAGGGGTTCACAGAAGCTGACGCTTGCAGGACTCCTGGCGCTGGTGGGTATTGCGGCGGCGGGATTGGTCCTCACCAGCCGGCCTCCGGCGAGCAGCGCCAACTCCAAGCCGGCAAGCCAGATGGTCAGCGATCAGGCGCCGATTGCCGAGGAACGGCTGCTCGCTACCGCGCACACGCTGGCCGCTCTGGCGGTTAGCCCGCAGGAACAGGAACTTGCAAACGAGGCGGTGCGGCTGGCGGACCGGGATGTGGACCTGGGCTTTGCCGACGCCTTGCGCAGCGCCAGCCAGCAGTCGGTTCCCGCAACCAGCGACGTCCCGAAACTCCAGGAACGCATCGCGAAACTTCAGTCTGAGATCAAAACCACCCAGGACAAAGTCAGCCGCCTGAAGGCGCAGGCCGCGCGCGCCAAAGGATCGAAGCAGGTTGGCCTTGAAAGCCAGCTTGAGCTTGCGCAGGCCGAACTCGACCTCCATCTCGATACTCTCGCTGACGCCCAAAACGATCTGGCCCGCTCCGGAGGAAGCGCCTACGCCCAGATTGAGCGGCTGTGGCAGCAACATGAAGCCACCCAGCACTCCAAACAAACACCGGGGTCCCGGGCCGGGGCGGCTTCGAATGCCGCGCCGCAAAGCACTGCTGTCCGCGACGGGCTGATCGCGCGCAGCCGCGCCTGGCTGCATCTGCGGAACGAACAGATGCAATTGCTCGAGGCGCGCCAGGAATCTCGCCGCGCCTGGAAAGCGCTTTCCCGGAAGCATCAGTTAATCGAGCAGGACGTTCAGTCCGGTTCATCGGGCGCGAAGGCGGCAGTTCCCGCGCCCCGCAAAGCTTCGAAAGCGAAGCCGGCGGCCCCGAGCCTGAACCCGAGCGAGGAAACCGCCGCGACTCTCAGCCACCTCCACCACCTGTCGCAGGATGAAAAAACGCTTGCCGACCTCGACACGCGGATTCTCGATCTGCGCCAACTGGACGGCGTTTATGAGCAATGGGCCGGGCTGGTCGAAGCTCGCGAGCGCGCCGCGCTGCACGCGGCTCTCTCGGCGGCGCTCTGGATTCTGGTCGCCATTCTGATCGCCTATCTGGCCGGGCAGTTGCTGGAACGCGCGCTCGCCCGGCTGGGGCTGGACCGCAAGCAGCGCATGACGCTGCACACCGTGACCCGCTTCACCCTGGACGTGCTGACGGTTCTGGTGATCCTGCTGATCATTTTCGGTTCACCGCGCAACATGCCCACTATTGTCGGGTTGGCCGGCGCGGGCTTGGCCGTGGCGTTGAAAGATTTTATCGTTTCGTTTTTCGCATGGTTCATTCTGACAGGCCGCCACGGAATCCGCGTGGGCGACTGGGTGGAAATCAACGGGGTTCGCGGCGAAGCGATCGAGATCACCTTGTTGCGGACCATTCTGCTGGAGACCGGCAACTGGAACGAACCCGGACACCCCACGGGGCGCAAGGCAAGCTTTCTGAACAGCTACGCGGTGGAAGGCTGCTACTTCAATTTCACCACTTCCGGCCAGTATCTTTGGGATGAAATCCGGACGCTCATCCCCTGGGGGATCGATCCTTTCCCCATCATGGCCAAGATCGACGAGTCCGTAAAAAAGGCGACGAAGCGCTACGCGGAGATTGCGGAACGCGAATGGCAAAGCGCCGCGCACGGGTACAGCGTCAAATCGTTTTCCGCAGCCCCCAGCATCAATCTAAAGACGGTTGAGGGCGGCGTGGAAGTCGCAATCCACTATGTCTGCCCGGTGACGGAGCGCTATCAATGGCGGCGCCGGCTGAGCGATGCCGCCGTCGAGCTGATCTACGGCGCCAGAGCCTGTGAATCGGGCGGCGGGCAGGCCGTTGAATCCTCTCCGGACAACGCTCCGAAGGTTCCGCCCGTTCCGGCTGCCGACAAGGAATGAATGCGTCCACCGGGGTATTTCACCGCGTGGCGGCACAGCTTGAAAGGAGTTGAGGCATGAAGAAAACAATTCTTCTGGCATTGTTGGTTTTGGGAATCATCGGCATCGGCTTCCTGCCGGGCCATCCAAACATTCTGAACGCTAAATCCTCTGGGTGGATGAATATCATGCCCACGTCCGGCTTTGAAGGGTGGACTCGCGTAACCATTCCGCCGGACCGGCCGCTGCCCAAGAAGTCGCAATGGAGCATTGCGGCAAACGGCGTCCTGATCTGCGCGGGCGACGGCGGGCACGAATGGTTGCGATACGACCATGAGTTTGGAAACTTTCTGTTCCACGTGGAGTGGCGGCTTGCGAAGCAGCCGGGCAAGGCCAACTACAACAGCGGAGTGTTTGTGCGGAACGACGCCAAAGGCGTCATCTGGTATCAGGCACAGGTGGGCAGCGCGAGCGGCGGCTACTTTTTCGGCCAAAACCCGGAAAACGGCTTGCTGCCCCGCTTCAGCCTGCGAACGGCGCTCACCCGGCAGGCGGTGAAGCCCGCCGGCAACTGGAACACGTTCGACATCCGCTGCCAGGGCAAAAAACTGGTACTGCGGGTGAACGGCGTGCTGACCAGCGTTTACACCACCTGCAACAACCCCAGAGGCTACGTGGGCCTGGAAGCCGAACACTCGCGCATCGAGTTCCGTCACGTGCGGATCAAGCCGCTCGATTGACGCCTGAAAAATAATCCTTCCGCAGCCGCGCCAATTCTCAACAGGCTCCCGGCGGAGTTGTCCCGGCGCGTGAAAGCGGCTGCCGCGGCTCCCGCGTCCTTGACTTCCTCCACAAACGTGAGATACAAGGGAAGCGGTACCAAACTCCACTTCCATTGGATAGCCCCCCATGATTCCATCCAGATTGAAGCTCGAACGCGCTCTCAAAATCTTCGCCGCGCTTTGCGCCGCCTTGCTCTTTTCAGCCGGCCTGCGGGCGGCGGAATACCAGGTCAAGATTGAAAACAATGTTCCCGCCGCCATGCGTGACGGAGTTGTCCTCAAGGCGGATATCTACCGGCCGGAGGGCGCGGGGCCGTTCCCGGTTTTACTGGCGCGGACTCCCTACGGCAAGCAAGGCGCCGCCGCCACGGGCAAGAACATGGCCAAGCGCGGTTACATTGTGGTCATTCAGGACGTGCGAGGACGGGGCAAGTCAGCCGGGATCTTCAATCCCTTCTTCGATGATGAGAAGGACGGGTACGATACGGTCGAGTGGGCGGCGAAGCTGCCTGGATCTGACGGCAAGGTCGGCATGTTCGGCGGCTCCTACGGCGGCGGCACTCAGGTTGACGCGGCGCTTGCCTCCCCTCCGCACCTGGTGACGATCTTCGCGGTTGTTCCTTCGATCAGCTATAAATCCCACCAGGTGGTTTTTGAAGGCGGGGAATTTCGACAGCTTCTCGCAGAGAGTTGGAGCGCGGCGCAGACTCCTGAAATTTACAGCCGAACCCTCGGCGAACTGGCGGCCAACGGGCCGTTGTTTGGAAAGCTGATGATGAAGCTGCCCGTGAGTAACTTTATGGATGCGCTTTTTGACCAGTCGCTGATGAACGGCGGCGGGGGATACTTCCGAGAATGGGTCAGCCATGCGCCCGGCAGCCCTTATTGGGAACGCCTGGACGTCGCCCGGCAAATTTCCCACCTGCGGATTCCGGGATGCTACCTGGAGGGGTGGTTCGACATCTTTGGCCCGCAGACGATTGAGCTTTTTCCCGCCCTGCAAAAAGACGCTGGAACGGAACTGGCGCGAACCAAGTCGCAATTGATCGTGGGGCCCTGGACCCACGGCGGCCCGGGTTTTCCCTCGGGCGACGCGAATTTCGGCCCGGATGCGAAATTCAAGATTGGAGCTTATCAGGACCAGTGGTTTGATTACTGGCTGAAGGGCAAAGCCAACGAGGTTCCTGCCGAGCCTCCTGTGCGCCTCTTCGTGATGGGAGAAAATCGGTGGGAAAACAGTCCCACGTGGCCCGTTCCCGGCGAGCACGCCCGCAAGCTTTACCTTTCCGCGCCAACTTCCGCGGTAAGCCTGAAGGGCGATGGACTTCTCTCCTTTGCCGTGCCCATAAAAGTCCGGCGCGAAAATGACGTCTTGCCGGCCGACCCTGAGCATCCCGTTCCAACGCGGGGAGGAAAACTCTGTTGTGACTTGGCTTTTCTGCCGGGGGCTTACGACCAGCGGGCGAACGAAGAGCGGCAAGACGTTCTGGTCTATAGCACACCGCCTTTGACCGAGCCTCTGACGGTTATTGGAAATCCTTCTTTTGTCGCTTTTGTCTCATCCGACCGGCCGAGCGCGGACCTGATCGTGAAACTTGTGGACGTCAGCCCCGACGGCAAAGCCATCAACGTGGCCGACGGAGCGTTGCGGCTTAGCTACCGGAACGGATTCGCCAAGCCGGAACACTTGTCGCCAGGAAAGATCTACGAAGTTCACATTGACCTTGACCCTACGGCCAACACTTTTCTTGCCGGGCACCGCATTCGCCTGCAAATTGCGGGCACGGAATTCCCCACCTACGCGCGGAACTTGAACTCGGGGGAAGGGCTCGCGGACGGCGTCCATCCCATGATCAGCCACAGCAAGATCTGGTACGGCGCAAAGCATCCTTCCCGCCTGGTCATGGAGATCCAAGCCGGCAGGTGAATCCTACGTGGCAAAGGGATTTGCGCCTTCCTCGCCGAACCACTTGAAGTCTGCATTCCCGCCCGCGAATTTCCAGCGGCTGGGTGACATCGTCTGCATCCAATCGAGAGGCTCCGCTTCCGGCTGCGCCACGGCCGCCACCTTGAGCGCGGCCTTCAGCATCTTCTTGTCCTGGGCAGTTGCGGTTGCCGGGTCCGCGGAGATAAAAAGCACCGCTCCGCTGCGCGCCACCAGCTCGCACCATTGGCGCGTCATCTCATAGGGCACGGCGCGGGTCACGGGCACGCAATCCGGATCAACCAGAAAAAACGCGCGATGCTGCGGCATGCGGAAGCCGAGAGCGTTCACGCCCATCTTGCGGGTTCGGTTCCAGTCGCGGCCGCTTGTGTCGTCGCCGATCCGCTGAGCTTCAAAAATTCCCGCACCCAGGTGGCCCACCGTGTTGCAGCCCAGCAAAGCCGTGCTTCCCACGGCTTCGCGAAGCGCGCGATAAAAATTCAGCACAATCTCCGCCGAGGTCTTGCCGCGGTCAGCAAAGTGCCAGCCGCCGGCCGTGGGTTCGGCGCCCATCTGGAATCCCCAGCGGCCCAGCATATCGAAGGTGGAAAAGTCATGCTTGATCAGCTCGTATCCCCAACCCGTGATCCCCCGGAGCCCTGCCTGGATGTGTTCGAGAGCCTCCGGAACGCTAGGATCGATGATGCGCGGCGTTGTTTTCGAGGCGCTGCCCGGATGCTTGTGAGGCAGATACCATGCTTCCGGCAAGGGCTCGGCGGTAAGCAGCGGACGCACCCAGATGGCGGGCCGCACGCCGCGCTTTTTCATCTTTGCCGCCAGCGCTGGCATATCGGGCAGCAGGCAGTTCTGCTGGGTCCATGGCGCGGCGCCCGCGGGCGCTTTGCCCCAGCCCATGTCGATCACCATGTAAGGACGGTTGGCCACGGCGGGCGAAAGCTCCGCAAGCTGGTCCACGTCGGCCAGGACGTTTGCTTCCGTCATGTTCTCGCCGTAAAGGTAATACCAGTTGTTCGAGCCGTAGATGGGCGCGTCCGGCAAACGGGGAGATTCCGAAAGGCTGTGGCAGAATCGCCGCGCCGCTTGGAATGGCCCCGCGCCGGGTTCGCTTCGCACCGCCGCCACATCGGCTGCGGCAAGCCGCCGGTCGCCCAATCGGACGCAGCTGCCTCCGTTGCGGACATCCAGCCACAGCGAAATTCCCGCCGGGTCCGCCTGCCAAAAGCAGAACGCCTTGGCGCCGGTCTTCACGCCGCAGCCTTGAGTTCCGTGGCTGTTGGACGCGATGAAGTACCAGGGCATGATCCGGTCCGCGTTAAAGCCGCGCCAACAGAGGCCGCCGTAAGCCCGCTCCCATTGGTCGCCGAGAAACTGCAAATCTTCCGGAAGCGAACCGGACCATCGCAAATGGACGCGCTTGAGCGACGTTTGGGGCGAGCGGATTCCGATGGAGAGTTCCCGCCCGCGCTCGCGCTGCCGCACCTCCGTCGCGACTTCCACGTCCCGCGCCTGCCAGCGGCCGCTGGTGGGCTGGAGCGGAAGTTCCGCAATCTCTTCGGCGTAGGCCGTGACGTGGTCAGGCGGGCGAATAATGTCGATGGAGAATGGAGAGTTGCCGCGCTTTGCGCCGCGGAGCGAGCCGGCCGCGGCGGCGGTGATTCCATAACCCAGGAACGTCCTGCGTGAAGTTTTCATCTTGGTCGACACTCCGTTTGTATTGTGGTCAGGCGCTATCAACTCCCACGCCGGGAGACTTTGCGGCGGCCGTGCTGCCGCCCGCCTTCTTCCCCGGAAAGATACGCAGGAAGTTCAAGCCGGATTCAAGCGCCAGGCGCGAGCTGTTCGCGAAGGCGCTCACTTCATAAGGGCAGCCGATCTTGCAGCCCTTGCAAAAGTCCCAGAGCGTGGTTTCCTGGGAAATGATGCTTTTCACCTCAGCAAGCGCAAAGATTTCCTCAAGCGGCGCCTGGGACTTGAAAAGCGTCATAAAAGCGCAAGGCAGATGCACGGAGCCATCCGGCTTGACGGAAATCAGTTTTGAGGGATGGCGGCAGGGAAACTGCGGGCCAAAACCGCCCTGGCGGTAGAACTGGTAGTAATGGCTGTAGAAGCGCACGTTCTTGGGATAAGCGGCGCGCAGTTCGCCGAGATAGGATTCAACCTGATCGATTTCCTCGCCGTGCAGTTCGGCGTCAGGAAGCAGCTTGCCACCGCGCATCACGTTGTGGACCGCTTCGGGCGCAAGCACCAGATCGCGCTGCTTTGCGAACTCCGCCAGTTCCGGAAGGTCGTAGAGGTTCTCCATGTTCACGGCCGCGTTGATCTGGGTGGCGAAGGGCTTGCGCTTTTTGAGCACGTATTCCAGATTGTCCAGGATTTTGGGCAAACCGTTGAGGCCGCGGCGCCGGGCAAAGCGTGCGGGGTTGAGGGAATCAATCGAAACTTCCAGCATGTCGAGCCGCGCCACGCCGTCCGCGTATTTCCTGATCAGCAATCCGTTGGTGGGCATGGAGGTCCACAGTCCTTTGCCCGAGGCGTAGGCAATATAATCCACGGTGTTGGGGTTCAACAGCGGTTCGCCGCCTGAAAAGCTGAGCGCGAAAACGCCCATCGCCGCAAGCTCATCGATGCGCTGGAAAATGCGCTCGCGCCGCGCCCGGAAGTCAAGATCGTTAAACTTTCCCTCTTCCCCGAAAATGCAATACCCACAGAACATATTGCACATCAGGGTGGTCTCGAGCATGGCCATATAAGGCCGTTTGAGGCCCGAGCGGAGATGCTTCCAAGCGCTTTTCGCCAGGTATCGGTATTTCATGCCGTCAAGCTGGTCGAAGTTTGGATTCGGCGTTCCAGGCGCACGCGGGCGTCAAGAGGGTTCCCTTCGCGGGCTCCGCCGATGGGCCATGCGGTAAAGGGTGTTGCGGCTGATCCCCAGGATGTCGGCGGCCTGCGATTTGTTGTTTTTGGTCACTTTCAAAACGTAAGCCAGGTACCGCCGGTCAAGCTCCTCAAGCGAGGGCAGCCCGGTAAAGAGATTTTCAACGCCGCCGCCCTCTTCGTCGTCAACCCGCAGCTTGGCCGGCAGCTCCTGAAGAGTGATCATGCCGGAACGGTTGAGCGCCACAATGGACTCAAGCGTGTTCTCAAGTTCCCGCACGTTGCCGGGCCACGAATAAGTGACCAAAGCCGAAAGCGCATCGGCGGAGACGGTAAACATCCGCCCGACTTCCGCTCCCAGCTTTTGCAGAAAATGCTCAACCAGCAGAGGGATGTCTTCCGAGCGTTCGCGCAAAGCGGGCAAATCGACCTCAATCACCCGCAGCCGGTAAAAAAGGTCTTCGCGGAATTTCCCTTCCCGCACGCGCTCCGCCAGGTTCTGGTTGGAGGCGGCGATCATGCGGACGTCAATCCGGATGGGCTGGTTGCTTCCCACCGGGCGCACTTCCTGCTCTTCGAGCGTGCGCAGAAGCTTCACTTGCAGCGCCGGGCTCATTTCCGAAACTTCATCCAGGAAGACCGTGCCGCCGTCGGCGTCTTCAAAGATGCCCAGCTTGTTGGAGCTCGCTCCTGTGAAAGAGCCGCGGACGTGCCCGAAAAGCTCGGATTCAAGCAGCGATTCCGTGAAGGCGCCGCAGTTCACGGCCAGGAAGCGCTGCCCGGAGCGCGGGCCGTTCACGTGGATGGCGCGGGCCACCAACTCCTTGCCGGTTCCGCTCTCTCCCGTAATCAGCACCGTGGCGCGGGAATCCGCAATCATGCCGATCTTCTTGTAAACTTCCAGCATGGCGGGACTGCGGCCCACCAGCGTGGAAAGCGGAGACTGGCAGACCTGTTGCGGATTCAGGCCGCGGGTTTCACGAACCAGTTTGCGATTCTCAAGCGCGCGGCGGACCCGGACCAGAACATCTTCGATCTTGAAAGGCTTCGAGAGGTAATCAAAAGCGCCGGCTTTCACCGCCTCAATGGCCGTTTCCATGGAGCCGAAAGCGGTGATGAGGATGACTTCGGAATCCGGCTGAATGGATTTGAAGGCGCGCAGCACGTCCAGGCCGTTCAGCTCCGGGCCCAGGCGGATGTCGCTCAAGATCACGTCAAAGTGGGCCTTTTTACCGGCTTCGAGTGCCTCGGGCGCGCCCGCGGCCGTGACCACGCCGTAGCCGCCTTCCGCGTGCAAGACCTCGGAAAGAAGATCCAGCGTGTCCGGATCATCGTCCACAACCAGGATGTTGGCGCTCTGCTGTGCCATAGGTGTTCAGAGGGCGGCCCCAACCCGCCAGTCGCTATGCCGGGGAACCAATTTTTGAATCACGGGGAGCCTCTGCCGCAGCTTCCGCGCCTTCACGGCAATCGAGCGGCAGGACAATTGTGAACTTTGTGCCCTGGCCGCGGGAACTCTCAACTCCAATGCTGCCCCGGTGCTGCCGGACAATCTGCTCGGAAATCGCCAGGCCCAGCCCCGCGCCGGTTCCCAGACGTTTGGTCGTAAACATCGGCTCAAAAATGCGCCGCAACGTCTCCTGGGCAATGCCCGCGCCCGTGTCTTCCACTTCGATGGAGACGTCTCTCCCCTTCTCTGAAGCAGGAAAACGGATTCGGGTTGTCAGCGTTCCGCCGGAGGGCATGGCGTCCATGCTGTTGTTGATGAGGTTCAAAAACACCTGTTGGAGGTATCCCGGGTCCGCCACGACCGGGGGACAATCGGCCGCCCAGTCCATCACCACGTTGATCTTCCGGTGCTGGAGAGCAAGCGACGACAGCGTCAGAGAATCTTCAAGCAAATGCGGAAGGTTCACGGCCTCCAGGCGCAGATCGAATTCACGGGTCCAGGAGAGCAGTTGCTTGACGGTGCGCACAATGCTGTCAATCTGCCGCTCGATGATCTCCAGCCGCCGGGCGCCCGATTCGCTGCCCACGCCTTGCCGCGCCAGCAGTTGCACGTGGCCGGAAATGGAATTGAGCGGCGTGCCAATCTCATGCGCAAGGCCCGCCGCCAATTGTCCGGCAATCGCCAGCCGCTCGGAGCGCGCCAGCGTCTTTTGAGTTTCAAAAAGCTCCGCGTTAATATGCTTCAACTCCTCGTTGCGGTGCGCCAGTTCCGCCGTGGCGTCCCGAACCTTGCGCCCCAGCTCGGAATTGAAATTCTCGATTCGCGCCAGCATGCGGTTCAGCCGCTCGGCAAGCTGGCCAATCTCATCGTGGGTCCGGACGCGCGCCCGCACCTGCAGGGATTCACCTTCGGCCGAATCCATCACCCGGATCATTTCCTTCACGGGGCCCCGGATGCTTCTGAGGAAAAAGATGTGAATCACCAAAATCAGAAAACCGAGCCCCGCCAGCATCACCAGCAGATTGCGAAACACCAGGCGCTGGGTAATGATGCTCAGATGCAATTTTGAGACTTTCAGGTTGAGGCAGGCGATCGAGCGGCCATTGTCCATGACGGTGGTCCCCATGATCCAGTAATTCCCGTCCGGGGTCTCGATCGTAATCTGGTCCGGGGAGGCCTGCTGGTACTCATTGTATTTCTGGATGTCGGGGACGTTGTCGAGCTCGAGATTCCGCCCTCCCGGATGGGTGGTAACCACCAGGCGGTGGGTGGGGAAGTGGGCATAAACGTCGGCCTGGGTGATGCTGGGGAAATCGTGCTCCATCTGGCGGAGGGCGCGCATCAGCGTGGGAGGATTAGCCAGGGCCTGTTCATCCACAAGCTGCTGCGCAATCGAGCGGGCCTGGGCGAGAGCCTTGCGGTAGGTGTCCTCCTCCACCAGTTGCCGGGTAAGGAGCATGGCAATGTAGGTGGAAACGGCGACGACGGAAATCACCGCGACCGCGATGATCAGGATAACCTTTCCCTGGAGTCCAAGGCGACGAAGCGTCATGGCATTATGCCTGTTGATTTTAACACCGCGCTTCCCAGCAAGGAAGCCAACCGCACGCGAAGCTAATGACATAATATAGGAAACGGAGTTCGGCGCGAGTGAATTCTTACGGCAGCGCCCGCCCGCTGCCGGGGGCGGCGGCGAACGGAGGAGGCAGGGGATCTTCGCGCAGCCTCCAACCGGAATCTGCCCGAAAGAGGCTCTCATGGAAAATCGCGACATTGCCGCAGTTTTTGAAGAAATCGCCAACCTGATGAAGATCATGCAGGAGGATCCCAAGTGGACCTTCAAGGCCGCCGCCTACGACCGCGCCACGCGCTCGCTTGAGGGCTTCCACGAACGCGCTGAAGACCTCGAGCGCGATCCCCGGCGCAAGCTGACGGAAATTCCCGGCGTGGGCGAAGACCTGGCCGCCAAGATCAAAGAACTCATCGAAACCGGCAAATGCCAGTATCACCAGGAAATGCTCAAAAAAGTTCCGCGGTCGCTGCTTGAACTTTTGCAGTTGCAGGGCGTGGGTCCGCAAAAAGTCCGGCTGTTCCACAAGGAGCTGGGCGTCAATTCCGTGGACGACCTTGAAAAGGCCGTAAAGGCCGGCCGCCTGCGCGGACTTCCCGGCATGAGCGCCAAGTCGGAAGAAAACCTTCTGAAAGCGCTTGAAACTTTCCAGCGCGCCGCGGGACGCTTTCGCCTGGATACCGCTTATGAAACGGCCCAGATGATCGAGGCCTACCTGAAACAGCTCAATGAAGTGGAGCAGGTAACGCCAGCGGGGTCGTTGCGCCGCGGCCGGGAAACCGTGGGCGACCTTGACCTGCTGGTAACCGGGCGCGACCACGCCAGGATTGCGGAACACTTCTCGAAACACCCCGGCGTCGATCAAATTCTGGGCAAGGGCGAAGATAAAGTAAGCGTCAAGCTCAAGAACGGCATGCAGGTGGACGTTCGGCTGTTGGAAGAGGAGGCCTACGGCGCGGCGCTGATGTACTTTACCGGCTCCAAGGAGCACAACATCGCCTTGCGCGAGCGCGCCAGAAAGCACGGCTGGAAGCTCAGCGAGTACGGCTTGTCCGAGGGCGAAAAAATCCTGGCTCGCCGCACGGAAGAAGAAGTCTACAAGAAGTTCGGGCTTGCGTGGATTCCCCCCGAACTGCGCGAAGACCAGGGAGAAATCGAAGCGGCTGAAAAAGGCGAATTGCCCAGGCTTGTGGAACTCAAGGATATCAAGGGCGATTTGCAGATGCACACCACGGCTTCCGACGGCAAGGCCAGCGTGGAAGAGATGGCCGAAGCCGCCAAAAAGCGCGGCTACCAGTACATCCTGATCACCGACCACTCCAAGGCTGTGACCATCGCCAACGGCCTCGACGAAAAACGCGCCGCGGAAAACATCCGGCGCATCCACGCCGCGCGCAAAAAGGTGAAAGACATCGAAATCTGGGCGGGCGCGGAAGTGGACATCATGGGCGACGGAAAACTCGATTACTCCGACGAACTGTTGAGGCAATTTGATATTGTCCTGGTGAGCGTCCACTCGCGCATGAATATGCCCGCCGAGGAAATGACCGCGCGGCTGCTCAAAGCCCTCGAAAATCCCTACGTGCGGATTCTCGGCCACCCGACGGGCCGGCAAATTCTGCGGCGCGACCCCTTCCAGTTTGACGTCGAGAAAGTCTTCGAAGCCGCCAAGAAGCACGGCGTCATCCTGGAACTCAACGGCAATCCCGATCGGCTCGATCTCTCCGACCGGCACGTCCGGCTGGCCAAGGAACGCGGCATGAAAGTCATTATCTCCACCGACGCCCACCACCCCGACCACTTCGACTTGATGCGCTACGGCGTCCTCACCGCGCGCCGCGCCTGGCTCGAAAAGAAAGACGTGCTCAATACCCTCCCTCCCGCAAAACTGCTCGCGGCCCTGCGCCCGCTGCCAAAGTAATTCTGAATTATGAGTTATGAGTTGGGGGCGGTGGAAACGTCGAGATGTCATCGGTCTCAGACCACAGGTTTCTTTCGGCTGTTCGACCGAAGAATGCGTTGACAGTGCTACTCATAGCTGTATAATCCGCCTGCTGGGTGGATTGCAGCCAAGGGTGCAGTTGCTCTGACAGAGGTGAGTTATGTCTGACTTAAAGTTTGCCAAGCCGGAGAGAATCTGGTTGAAGACCCACCCTGAACTTAGGGAAAGATGGGTCCAGGAGCGCATTGCAGAAGATCCCGCGATTTTGGGTCTTGGAAATCTGGACCTCAAGGACAAAGAACGAGTACAGCCGCACGCGGGGCGACTCGATTTGCTCCTGCAAGATCGCGATCTCACGCGACGTTTTGAGGTTGAGGTACAACTGGGGGCGACTGACGAAAGCCACATCGTGCGCACCATTGAATACTGGGATATCGAACGTAAGCGTTATCCTCAGTTCGACCATTGTGCAGTTATTGTTGCGGAAGATATTACAAGCAGATATCTAAATGTGCTGAGCCTGTTCAATGGGTTCATTCCACTGGTTGCTCTGCAGATGGCTGCTGTAAAGATAGACAATCACATTAGTCTCATCTTCACAATGGTCATGAACAAGATGGAACTTGGACCTCCAGACGACGATGACGAAAGCCAGCCTGCCAACCGCGAATACTGGGAGACGAAGCGCGGTACGAAAGCGACGGTTGCCATGGCCGACGAAACTCTGGAAATGCTGAAGAGCCTGGACCCCGCTCTCCAGTTGAGGTACAACAAGTATTACATTGGCCTTTGGAGGGACGGTCGGCCAGATAACTTCGTAAGCTTCGACCCTCGGAAGAATACCCTAAACGTCTCCATTCGGCTTTCTCAGTCCAAAGAGATCGATGAAGAGTTAGAGAAGGCAGGCCTAGACCCCATGGACTACGATGAAAGGCGGGGCAGATACCGTCTGCGGTTAGGCAAGTCTGATATTAAGCAGCACA
>JAJYHU010000421.1 GCA_021784615.1 Acidobacteriota bacterium
GAATCCACGCCGAACGGCCCCAATGTTGGATCAGGGACAGCGTATACTCCGACCAGTCTTCCCAGCTGCTCGCCGTTCGCGTCGATTACTTCAAGGGGGAAGTATGCGCGAGCCATGCCCTCTCGCCACGCCCGCACCACCGTCTCAGCGGCGACAGGGGACAGCATGTCATCGGAGTCCAGAAAGGAAATTAAGTCTCCTGAGGAGGCAGCAAACCCCGCGTTGAGGGCGGAAGCCTGCCCGCCGTTTTCCTTCAGCACGGGGACGATGCGGCTGCCATAGCTGGCGATGACTTCCCGCGAATTGTCGGTCGAGCCATCGTCAACAACGATCACCTCTGTGCTGGGGTAGGTCTGGCTCAAGGCGCTGTCGATCGCGTCTGCCAAGAATCGGCCGTAGTTGTAGTTGTTGACGATGATACTAACTAATGGCATGTCGTTGCCTCCCAGGCCCACAGGATGCCATGCTACGCGGAAGGCCTAATGGCGTATATCATGATGTCTCTGGTTACCCCTCCCGGGCGACTCGGTCTCCAGAGGGAGTGCAGTTGGTAATCGAAACCTGAGCGCTCAAGGGTGAGAAGAAATTTCGAGAGCCGCGGTCTCCGACCATCGATGTGGTGATGGTATTCTGCAATGATCGCGTCGACTAGGTCGATCTTCCCGCTTGTGAACAAGTCCTCAAGAACTCCCTGCTCCGCGCCCTCTACATCCAGCTTGAGCAGGTCGACGCGTTCGTCACCTAAGAATGAGGAAAGGCGCCTGGCCGGAACGCGAATCTTTTCGCCATCGGCTCGGCCAGGAACGGTGCTCATTAGCAGACTTCCGGCGGAATCGCGCGGAACGTAAAATCCGACCTCGCCATCAGAATTCCATAGCGCGACGTTGAAGGCCTGCACACCTTGCAGCCTGTTGTCCTCCAGATTTAGGCTCAGAGTGGCGAACGTCCGGGGATCGGGCTCGAAGCAGGTTACGGTACTTTGGGGCCAACGCATCTTGAAGAAGATCGTCGCCAGGCCGATGTTAGCGCCGCAGTCTAGGATCCGGGGGTTCGGCCGGGTGGGTCTGAAAAAGTAAGCAACTCGTACGAAGATCTCGCGATAGGCATAAAGAAAGGTCTTGAAGCTAAGATAGTGGACTTTCATTCCGCCAACCCGCAAAGGTCCCCTCCATCGGATTTGCCTAGCCGTGTGAATTCGGCAAAGCTCCCATACCGCGATGGGCAGGCTTCGATCGGCCCTGCCGGAGAGTATGACAGCGAGGTCCCGGAGAAACAAGAACGCCCCGCCTACCGATGCGGCCCTGAGAAAGCGGCTGAGAGCGGGAGACCCGTCCGCCTCATGGAGAGCGCCGGGACTAAGGGCTCTTGATATTACGGGATCTTTAGCCAGAGCTTGATTTGCCACTTTTCCTCCATATCGAGAACGTAATACCACGAAGCAAGTAAGAAACCGCTGCCCAGCAGCAGTGCGAAAGCGGCGTGAAAGATGAAGCCGTGGGTTGAAGCCCAGAGGACCCCAAGGCTGGCGGCGAGGGCCAGCAAGGTTCCGACGCTGCGCCTGAGTTCCCTGCTGGCCAGCAGGCGCGCGGGAGTGCGCGTCAACCAGCATGCCGCCACCGTGAGCAGCAGGCAGTCAAGGCTCATACGAGCCGTCCAAGCCAGTGCTGCGCCGGGTAGCCCGAACCGTGTAACCAGGAACCAAGCCAAACCGATATGAATCGGTACTTCGACAAGGTGAAGTTTAGCGGTCAGGTCCGGCCGTCCTACGCCTTGCAGAAGGTAGTACGGAACATGTCCAAGGGAGTTGACAAGAACGCCAAGCGCCAATATCTGGAGGACCGGCGTGCCTTCGGCGGCGAATTTTGTGCCCAGCCAAAAGGTGAGAAGCGGGCGGGCGAAGAAGACTAGCGCGATGGCGGCTGGTCCAACAGTGACAAGCAGGAACTTGAGGGAGCGGACGAAGGCGTTCCTGATCCATTCGTGGTCTCCGCGCCCGGAGGAAGCCCCGAATGCTGGGAACAGCACAGCCGAGAGGCTGCCGGGAAGAATCAACATCTTGGTCGAAACCATGTAAGGCGGCGTATAGAAGCCGACAGCGGCGATGGAAACGAGGGCTCCGATGAGGAAACGGTCGAAATACATCAGGACGGGGCCGACGGCGCTGGAGACCGTGATCCAGCCGCCGTAACCGAGCAGGGAGCGGACCAGGCGGGGGTTGAAGCGGAAGCCCGAGCGGAGCGCCGGGTAGAGACGCATGCAGAGAAAGGTTGTGACCGCAAACCCGGCGATCCGCGCCAGGACAAGGACGAACACGATCGAGGGCAGGCCGAAGCCGAGGGCCAGCGCCACCACGGGCACCAGATAGGTGAGGGCGCTTGAGGGAATGCCGATAGCGTTCAGCAGGTCAAAACGCTGCGAGGCTCCCAGCACTCCGCTCATTGATCCGCCGGCAAAGTCGATGGGCAGCGCGATGGCGAGAATGAGAAAAATCAAGTGGGCCTGGCCGTGCAGCTCAGGAGGAATCTTGAGCACGCGGTTGACCAGCAGAGGCGAGGCCAGGGCCAGCAGAACGCCGCCCACGGCTCCGAGAAACGTTTGGCTGATGAGCGCCGTCCAGACCAGCTCCGGGAGCTTTTCAATTTCCCCTTTGCCCAGCAATTCGGCAACGAACTTTGTTGTGGCGGGACCGATGCCCAGATTGAAAAGCGCGAAATAACCCACCACCATCCAGGCAAGCGACAGCAAACCAAAACGGTCCGCCCCCAGGTGATGGATCACGTACGGCATGGTCACAACGCCCACCATGAGAGGCACAACCCGGCCAATAATGTTCAGCAGTGTGTTGCGGGCGAGGACCTTGCCGCCAATCCGCACGGGGAGCGGAGCAGCGGGCCGGGATGGAGTTTCAACAGAATTCATGCGCGTTTTGGTATTGCGCCGGCGCGGCGGCCGGCCGCGGGCCGGATAGCCCCCTAATGTAGGCTAGCATCCGCCGGCCGAGGGCCAAATGGGACGCTTGGGATATTCCTTGTGAAACTTTGAAAATTTATAAGCCATTATTTATCAACACTTTATGAAATTTTCAAAACGCCTTTTTCTGTTTTCTGTTCCTCATCGCAACACCGCGTACTTTTTACCCGGCCGACGACGAAGCCGCAATCTGCGGCGCAGCCGGGTGCGTGGTGCGCTCCGTCAAAACCGAATTCAGGATGGCGCTCACCTGGTCGCGGTCTTTGCTTGCGAAGTACCAGTCGGCGGTGCTGCGGAGTCCCTCCATGAACTTCACTTGGGGCTCCCAGCGCAGCAGCGTTTTGGCCAGGGAGTTGTCCGCCACGCGGTTCATGGGGCCGGTGGGCATCTCCGGGTGGAACTCGATGCGCGGCTTGTATCCCGAGTAGCGAAGCACTTCCTGCACGGCGTCAATCACGCGCGTGCGCTCCATGGTGCCAAGGTTGACGGCCGAGCCATCGTCGATCTTTTCGGCGGCCAGGATGGTGCCGGAAACAATGTCGCTCACGTGGGTCCAGTTGCGAATCTGCTCGCCGTTGCCCCACACCACAAAAGGGTCCTGCCGGATGAAGGCGCGGGCGATCATGGCGATGACAGCGTGGTTCTCATGCCCGCGCGGGCCGTAGACCGTAAAGTAGCGGCAGGAAGCGGACTTCATGCCCCAGTCGGTGTAATAGGCGCGCAGGGTCATCTCCGCCATCAGCTTGGCCCAGCCGTACAGGTTGTCGGCATCGTAGGGCGGGCCGACCATTTCCTCGGTGAGGTAGAGGATTTGGGATGGGTCGGTCTGGATGTGATTGGGATAGACGCAGCCCGAGGATGCGTAGACGACTTTCTCAACCTTGGCCTCGCGCGCCGCGCGGAAGAGCATGCCGTCGAGCGCGAGGTTGGTGGCGCAAGCGGCCTGATGCAGATCGACGTAACCGCGGCCGCCGTGGTCGGCTGCCAGGTGGAAAATGATTTCCATGCCTTTCACCACCTTGGGAGCGGTTTCAGGGTCCAGCAGATCAGCCTCGTGGAACTCCACGCGGCCGGCGATAAGATGAGGCTGAAGATTCTCTTTCTTCCCGCTGCTCAGGTTGTCCACCACCCGGACGGCCGCGCCCCGTTCGATGAGCGCGTCCACCAAGTGCGAACCGATAAAGGAAGCTCCACCCGTTACAAGAACCTTTTTGCCGTTCCAGTTCATGTTCCATTCTCCTGTTGAAAAAGTTGGGGGAATACCGATGGTCTCATGCTGAACCCAAAGCAGATTCCTCGCTGCGCTGGGAATGACAAGCGTGAGGCCTTCCACACGGCTTGCGCCGTGGGCTAAACAACGTCGCTCCTGCCAAGTTTAATTAAATTACGTTCTTCTCCTGCGGGATCGTAATTCCTCAGTCCCTTCAATTCCAAGTACGAATGCAGGGCGAACTGCGGCCCGTACACGAGCGCGCGCCGCCAGCATTTTTTCGGCTCGGACAACAGCCGCCACAGCCATTCAAGGCCCAGTTCGCTGACCTTGCGCGGGGCGGGCTTTACCTTTCCGCTGACAAACTTGAAGGCCGCGCCGACGGCGACGACGATGGGAACTTCCAGCCGCTCAAGATGCTCGTAAATCCAGCGTTCCTGTTTGGGGAGGCCGAGTCCCACCCAGAGGACGTCCGGCTTGGCCCGGTTGATCGCACTCACGATCTCTTCGTCTTCGCGGGCTGAGAGCGTACGGAAGGGCGGGGAAAATGCGCCGGCAATCTCCAGGGAAGGAAAGCTGCTTTTCAGCTTGCCGGATAGCGCCGCCAGCACTTCGTCCGTATCGCCGTAAAAGTAGTTCGAATAGCCCTGGCGATTGGCCAGGCCGCAGAACGCCGTCAGCAAGTCCGCGCCCCGTACCCGCTTGGGGACGGCCGCGAGTTTTTGCGCCGCCACGCGCGCGGTCCACATGCCGTCGGGAATCGAAAGATCCGCGGACTCCAGAATCGCTTTGAAGTCGGGCCGTTTGAATCCTTCGACGAGCCCATGTGAACTGGTGACGGCAATCCAGCGGCGGGTTTCGCGCTGCTCGATCCACCGCTCCATGATGGCGAGCACCTCCTGGACGCTGACGTTATGCACCGGCACGCCCAGTACCCGCGCGCATGCCGGAGGTTCGAACACCTTTATCGGATTAGGACTTATAAGGACTGAAGCCATACCGGATGTCTCCTTTGATCGGTTCTTATGATTGGTCCTCGGCAGGCGAGAGGGCAGGTTCGACCGGCGGTTTTGCCGCAACTTTCGACTTGAGCTTGCGCAACGACCGCGTGTTAAGCCAGCGAGGGACTTTTGAGTCGCGCACTTCCCATCCCCCTGTAAAGGTCACCAGAAATGAAAAGGCAATCAGCCGGAGATCGACCCATAAGCTCCGCCGTTTGATATAAAGAAGGTCGTAGCGAAGCTTCTGCCGCCGGGGCAGTTCGCTGTCGCCGTAAATCTGGGCAAATCCCGTCAGTCCCGGCCGGATGGCGTGCCGGCGGTCAAAGCCGGGAATGTCTTTTCGGAATTTCTTCACCAGTTCCACCCATTCGGGCCGGGGACCCACAAAGCTCATGTCGCCGCGCAGAATATTCCAGAGCTGGGGAAGTTCGTCCATGGCGGTAGAGCGCAGCAGTCGCCCCACGCGCGTGATGCGCGGGTCGTGAGCGGTGGCCGGAACCACGCCCCACCGTTTGTCCGAGTCGGCGACCATGGAGCGGAATTTAAAATTCACAAATTCGCGATTGCCTCCGCCGACGCGAATCTGCCGGTAGAAGATGGGGCCGCCGTCTTCAAGCTTGACGGCCAGGGCGATCAGGGCCCAAAGCGGCGAAGAGATGATGAGTCCAAATCCGGAAAGAAGAATGTCAAAAGCTCGTTTAGCCATGTGGAATGTGTCCTGATTTATGGATTGCGATTATTGCTGCGTTCGGTGTGGTTCAACTGTTTATGGAAAACCTTCATGCAACATCATTCCGAGCGAAGCGAGGAATCTGCTTTTCTCTCAGTCCCGCCCCCAAGAGCATGCCGAACCGGTTCGGCATGACGGGATCGCAGGTGGTTTGCACGATAATATTTTTCCGGCGCGCGGCGCTAGGCCTGCTGGGAAGGTGCAATCAGGCGTTGCATGGCAATCACAACCGCCTTGTAGTGCCAATCGAACTTCAAATTGCCGTTAATCCGGCCAAGCAGATCGATGGAGCTGGCCTTCTCAAAGGTTTTGTCCAGCAAGGAGTCCGGGAAGCGCGCCATCAGCTTTCTGAAGAAATAACCCGTACCGAACTCATGGCCGAAGGTGGAGCGCCAGTAGCGCTCAAATTCACTGAGGGCCTGTTCCGTAAAGCTCTTTTGCTGAAAGGCCCGCAGCAGAACTTCCACGGCCATCTCCGCCGACAACAATCCGTAGTAAATCCCGCCGCCGGTCGTGGTTTTGACGTGGCCCGCCGCTTCTCCGATGACAAGGATGCGGTCAGCGGCGCACTTGCCGGCGGGCAACTGCCCAATCACTTTTTGAAACACTTTGCACTCGCTCAACGGGAGGTGCGGAGCGACTTTTTTCAAGAGTTGCTCGAAATAGGGCCGGGGCTCCTCGCTGGCCATCAGTCCCAAGCGAACGCGGCCCTGGCCGAGAGGAATCTTCCAGCCAAAGGCCCCGGGGGCGACGGATTGGCCCACGTAGATTCTGGTGGGGCGGGTCGCTCCGTCTTTTCCCAGAGGAATGTCGGCCTGGATGGCCCGCAGAAAGTCGCGAGGCTGCACGAGGCCGAGGCTTTGGGTAAGGGAACGGTTTACTCCGGAAGCAATGATGGCCGCGCGCGCCCGCAGGCGGCCCTGGCGGCGGCTTTCACGGCAGCGAAACCGGACCGCCACGCCATGCTTTTGCTGTTCGAGCGATTCGACAACTTTGCCGAGCCACATCTGGGCTCCCGCGGAGACCGCGTGCGCGGCGAGATCGCGGTTGAACTCCCCTTTATTGACCACGTGGGCTAAAGGCTCCGTAGAACTGTGCAGAAGTTTGCGGCCTGAAGGAGAAATGGCTTCTACGCGGCGGATGGTGTTTTGGATGGGATCGGTCGGCAAGTCGAACCGCGAGAAGGCCTCGACGCCGATGACGCCGGAACAGATGGCGCGCTCCCCGATCTCAGCCTGGGCGTCGAGCAAGGCGACGTCCAGTCCCGCCGATGCCAGGAGCCTGGCGGCGTGCAGCCCCGCGGGACCACCGCCAATGATAATCACGTCTTTCACTGAGTTCCTCCGCAAATTTCATCCCCCGCCGGCAAATCGAGGCGGACCATCCCATTCCTTGAACTTTGCGCTTTTGATCCCGTGGCGCTGATCGCAGCCAGCACCACAAACCACGCGGCGTTCGCGGGAATGTGGAGATTGAAGTCGACAAAACTGTGGATGAGCAGCCCGCACACGCCGAGCGTGGCTCCCAGGCGAATCCAACCTGTTTCCCGCTCCAGCCGTTCTTGCAGGTTCCGGAACGCCAGCCGGAAAAACAGGATCAGCGCTGCCAGAAGAATCGCCGCGCCCGCCGCCCCGGTTTCCACAAGAGCCTGGACGTAATCGTTGTGGGCGTAGGAATAGACCTGATCGGTGGGAAAACTTTGGTAGGGTGGAAACACGGAACCGAAGCTGCCAAGGCCGGTCCCGAGCAGCGGATGTTGGCGGACGATGCGCAGCGAATCGAGAGCCACGTGCAGCCGGTCGCCGTAAGTGGCCTCCGGAGCGTTTACGAAATTAGCCACGCTGCCCAGGCGGGTTGAAACGCTCTTGGGAGCCATCCAAAAGAAAAGTAGCGCTGCAGCTGTAACCCCCATAATTCCAAGCAGCAGCCGGCTTCGGGAGTTGCGGCCTCGCTTCCAGAGGATTGCGGCGAAGATGGCGATTTCTCCCAGGAACGAAACGAATCCCCCGCGCGAGCCAGAGAGCAGCAGTGAGCCGGTCGGCACGCACAACGCAAACGCCAGAAGCCATTGCGCCTTGTCATCTTCCGAGCGGGAGAGAATGTACATCGCGGCGAGGGGGATCAGCATTTCCATCAGCCCGGCGTAGTCGTTGTGGTTCACGTATGGGCCAAAAGTGTTTCCCGGGGATTTGACAACCCAATAAATCAGGCCGGAGCTCGAGAAGAACTGCACGATGGCAAAAAGGCCTACCAGAAACGCGTAGACGGCAACCACCAAACCCAGCCTGCGCCAGACCCTGGCTGGGCAGCCGGTAAAGAGCTGGCAGGCGACGAAGAAAAAGATTCCGTCGGTCACAAGCGCGATCAGTGCCGTTCGAGTGCCGTAAGGATCCATGGTGAGATGGCCAAAATATTGAACGGCTCCGAGCAGAAGGAACAGCAGGGCAGGCAAATAGAGCGGCGACCAGGCGATCTTCAGGGTTCCTTGCCGGATGCTGCCCACGGCCCACATTACAAGCAGCAGATAAGCCAGGACGTAAAGCGTGGCCCACGCCCACGCCTGGACGGCTCCAAAAGCCAGAGGCGCCGCGAGCAGGGTCGCGATAAGGAGCCACCGGGCGGCAGCGAACCAGCGGACGCCCGATGCCGTTCCGGACGCTTCTCTAGCCAGAGGCGCCGGGAAGTCTCCGACTTGGCTTTGGGAAATCGTCATGAGGGACGGGGAGAAACCGCAGGAGCTTTCGCCGCCGGACCGGCGCTCTGCAGAGTGACGTCATCCAGCCAGAAAGTGCCGGTGATATCGGAAGGAAAAGAGCGGCTGCGGGGCCGCCAAACGGAAAGGCGCACCCAGTTTGTTTCAGGGCCGGCCGTAAAGCTTAAACTTACTTGATGCCATGGGGTGGTTCCCACCGTGCCCTCGGTTGAAGCGTTAAGGCAGGAGGCGCAGGCCGGGTCCGTAACGCGCAAGCGCGGGCCGCTGGAGGAAGTGATGCTGTGCGAGCGAACGTAAGCCTCAAGCAGATAGGCGTGATCCGGCGTTACCGGAACGAACTGGACCACAGGCTCATACTCATCATTCCGGCTGACAGCAAAGTCCACCCGAAGGCTCTGCCGCCCTGCGTAGGCTCCCGAACCATCGAGATCGACCCAGATGTAAGATTCATTGCGAATGCGCCAGTCGAGCCCCATGTTCAAAGGATCCTGCTCAAAGCTGGAGTTGAAGACCAGGTTGCCGGCGGCGTCGCCCGCCGGTCTAGTTACCAATCCTTGCTGTTCCAGGCCCTGCCAGGCGTCGAGAGCTTGGTGATCCTGCCCGTTATGAATCAGCCATTCGATGTAAGGCGCGACGGACGGCAGAGAGAAAGGTTGATGCAGGGCAAGCGTTTCCTTCCAGATGGGATAGGCTTCGCTTCCCTCGTCATGGGCGGTCAGGAAGTTGATGTAGGCAAGGTTCAGCCCCGGAGATTCCTGCCCGGCCAGGATTTTCTGGTAGATCTCCTGCGGATTGTCACCCGTGCTGAGAGAGAGACGAAAAACCTGGGCCGCGTATCCGGGATCGAGTGCGATCAACCTGCGGAACTTCGATAAGGCGGCGTCCGGCCGGCCTTCCAGCAGGTAGTGGTTTGCGGCCTCCCAATAATAGTGGGGAGCCATGGGACTCAGCTCCAGAACGCGTTCAATGGCGCGGTCGGCGCAGGTCCTGTCACCGAGCGACTGGCAGGCCGAAGCGAGGCCCGACCAGTAAATCGGCTGCCGATGGTTAAGTGAAATGGCAAGTTGCAACTGTTTCAGTCCTTCAGCCGGGTGATAGTCTTCGAGTGAATTGCAATAGGCCATTCCCAACTGGTAATGAAGTTCCGGGTTCGAGGGATCGAGCACCAAGGCCTTGAGGAGGTCCGGAGGGTTAAATGATCCGCCTATCGTGGCCGCAATTGCTATTTCGGCCGCTTTGAAAGCCAGCAGCAGACCCGTGATTCCTATGGCCAGCATCACTGCTAGGGCCCCGATCCGCCCAGGCAGAGAAAACTCAAACAAACTCGGGGATAAAAGCCGTTTGATCAAGGGCTACAACTTGTGAAGCAGAGTTTGTTTGAAACTCCGAGTCCCCGTCGTGATGCTCCGCATCGCGAAATCCTGAAACTCAAGTTCCTTTGAGGTTTGCCGGTTTCGCTTCGGGCTGCTCAGCGGAACTTTCACTGCGGTAATACGAACCGTAGTAGCGCCGGTAGTTGTACCCATAATAACCGTCATGGCGAAGGTCAAGCTTGTTGACCACGATACCCAGAATTCTCCCTCCGGCGCCCTGGATCATTTTGTAAGACCGAACCAGCGCATTCCGCTGTGTTACGCCGCTCTCGACAACCAGGATGACGCCGTCGGTGAAGGTTGATAGGACCGTTGCGTCCGTCACCGCCAGCAGAGGCGGAGAATCAAAAACCACGTGGTCAAAGCGCCCGCGCAGATTCGCCAAAAGCTGTTCCATCGTTGGAGAGGAAAGCAGCTCCGCTGGATTGGGAGGCCGCGGTCCCGCTGCGAGAGCCCACAGGTTCGCAGGCGATGCCAGGTGGACGAGCGCATCGTCGAGTTCATGCGCGCCCGTGAGGACTCCGCTGAGCCCCTTCTTTTCTGTCAGGCCGAGCGTTCTCCCGATCGAGGGTCTGCGCAGGTCGCTGTCAATAATCAGCACCTGCCCGCCGCGCTGGGCAAGGCTCAAAGCCAGATTGAGAGCGGTGCACGTCTTGCCTTCATTGGATTGTGCGCTGGTCACCAGGATGGTTTGAGGCGGCCGGGGCGCGGTGGAAAGCAGGATTGAAGTGCGCAGCGTGCGGTAGGCTTCCGCGAGCGGCGAAGAGGGTGTTTTCAGTACGGCGAGAGACACGGCGTCACCCTCGGGCATGACCCTCCCGCTCGCGCCTGCAAGCCAGGGCCGCCGGGGTCCCAGGGACCCCGCAGCCGGAATGACCGCCAGCGCGGGCGCGGGGATGAACCTTTCAACGTCCTCGGCGTTCTTCACCGAGCTATCGAGCCCCTCCTGGGTAAACGCCACGGTGATGCCCAGCATGGCGCCGATGATCAGGCCCACGGCGATATCCCGTGACTTTTGCGGACGCACCGGAACCGTGGGGGTCATGGCCTGGTCAACCACGTGAACGTTGTTCGCCTTCAATCCGGCGGAAATGGTTGCGTTCTTGACGTGCTTCAGCAGGCTGTCGTAGAGGTCCTGGTTGGTTTCGAACTCGTGCTGCAAAATATTCTGCTCGATCAGCAACTGGTTGCTTTTCCCAATCGCTTCCTTTTCCTTGTCCACGGCGGCGGCCAGAATCTGTTCGCGGACCAGCGCGGCCTGCTCGTCATGCTGAATCTGGCTGAACACCCGTTTCCGCTCCTGTCCCATTAAGGATTCGACCTCATTCATCTGGTCGCGGACTCGGACCACTTTGGGAAAGTTCGGTCCGTACCGGCCCATCAGGTCCACATACTGGGTTTTCAGGTCGCCGTATTTCCCTTCAAGCTGCTGGAGAAGCATGTCTTGCACCAGCAGCCCGACATCCTGAGGATTCGCCTGGGCAAGCTGATAGACGGATTGCTTCTGCGCCAGATCGTTTTGGGCAGTCGTCATATCAGCGCTTAAGTTGGCCAAACGTGCTTCCAGCACGCTCTGGCGGTTGCCGATGTCGATAATGGAATTTTTTCTTTCATAGTCCACCAGAGCCTGCTGGGATTTTTCCACCTGAGCTTTCATTTCGTCCATGCGCTGCTCAAGCCAGGCGGAAGCTTGCCGGGTGGCGTCGTACATAGTCAGGAAATTGTACTGGGTATAGTTGCTGACAAGGGCGTTCGACACCCTTGCGGCAAGCGCGGGATCAGGGCTTTCAAAGCTGACTTCCAATATCTCGGTCCCATCCGCAAGCTGGACGTTCAGGGCGCTTTTAAAGGCTTGAACCAGGCGGGTCCGGGCGGCGCCTTCCGGCTCCTGGCTATCGCCGGCGCCGCGAGCCAGGGAATTGAACTCCGGATTCCGGTCAAGCCTTAGCTGCTCGATGGTAGTCCATGCCAAGTTGTCGCTTTTAAGCACGTCCACTTGGGTTTTCAAAAAGGTGTCGCTGGTGGGCGGCGGCTGGTCAAGATTCTGCATGGTTTGATACTGGGAGGTCGCTTCCACTTCCACACGGGCGGTGGCTCGATAGATGGGCCGCGTCTTGAAAGCAAAGATGGTTACCAGTGTCGTGACGGCAAAGGTGATGGCCAGGATGGTCCATCGGCGCTTGAGCAGGATGTTCCAATAGGTTCGCAGATAGGACGAAATCTCGAAACTGTCGCCTTCCTGTGCAATCGCCGGATATAACTCGGCGCGGCTGCGCGCGGGTGGCTTTCGCTCAAGCGGGGCTGCTTCTTGATAATCGGGCATGCTGGGAGGATTTCCTATAAGGGTGCGTGGTAAATAAGGAGGCTGCTGCCTATTCCGAGAGCCGCCTGGACGCCTTGCCGAAACGCCTTTTTTGCCGTGCTGTCGGGAACAAACAGAACATCGTTCGCTTCGAGGCGCTGATCGGGAGCATGGCCGGCGAGAATCTTCTTCAGATTAACCGGAATCTCCTCGCGGCCGTTTTTAGCCGAGGGATTTTTGCGGATAATAACGGTTTTCTTTTGCAGAGCCGTGGAGGTTACATTGCCCGCCAGGGCGATAGCCTTCAGAACCGTCATGTCTTGCCAGGCTCCCGCCAGGGTGTATCCTCCGGCGCGATTTACCGCTCCGACGACATAAACAATTCCCGCTTGCTGAACCGTAACCGAATCGCCTGGATAGATGGCGACGTTGGCGCTGCTGTCGCCGTTTTGTAGAAGCTTTTTCAGGTTCACCTTGAGAGTTTGTGGTACTGGATCCCCGGCCTTGTCCTGAAGCCCCAGAATTCTCATCGCGATCTCGCCCCGCGTAATAATGGCCGTGTCGGCGGCGCTATCGGATAGCCCGCCTGCCTGGGAAAGCACGTTGAGCAACGTGGTTTGCCCGAAGAGCGGATAAATTTGAGGGCTTTTGACCGCGCCCGTGATGGCCACCGAGTTCACGCGGGAAGTTTTGACGGTGACGGTGACAAAGGGGTGGCTTACAAGGCCCGCTCCGCGCAGTTTGTTGGAAATTACGGCGGAGAGTTCCCTGGGCGTCAGACCTTCGGCGTCGATGGGTTCGGAGAGCATGGGAATCACGATGGTTCCGTCAGCGCCAACCCGGTAGTCTTGGGAAAGTTCCGGGACATCGATGACGCTGATATTCAAGAGGTCATCAGGAGCAATGGTGTATTCCTGGCTGATCTGGCTTAAGGAGGCGGGGGAAGTCGCGGCCGGCTGTTGAGTGTTTGAATCCGCCCCTGACCCCTGGGATGCACAAAGCGGCAAGGCGGCTGCCAGTAATATCAGGCTGCACAGAATAACGGCCAACCTGTACGCCAGCCGGGGATCTTTTGCCTGCCTAAGAAAGGGTAGAAACCGCATTGCGGATGTCGAAGAGATCAACACCATGAATATCCGAACGGAACGGTCGGCGCGGAAGGAATAGGTTGAACACCCAATTTTTTGCCCACCACGCGCTCAACATCGGCCGCGTCAGCCTCCACGGCCACAGACCGCTCAAGAAGCGCCACGGAGATGACCAGCCGGCAGAAGTTCTTCTTTCTGACGAGGATTCCCTCCATCCCTTCAAGAGGTCCTGACTTAAGCCTTACCCAGTCTCCGTACTTCAGGAAAGGATGCGGTTCCACAGACACGCCTTTTTCCACCACGCTCCGGATAGCGCTCACTTCCTCCGACGGGATTGGGGCGGGCTGGCCGCCTTGCCGAACAAAGTCATAGACGCCGGGCGTTGTGACGATGGTTGCACGGCTCTCCATTGGGGCAAAGACAAACACATAATTCGGGAACAAAGGGAGAGAAATTTGCTTGATGCGGTCTTTCCATCGGCGGGTTGAATTGTAGAGTGGCAAGAAGACTTCAACGTCCTTATGAGCCAGAAACTGGGCAACAGACTTCTCGTGCTGGTGGCGGGTGTACACGGCAAACCAGGCTGAAAGCTCGTTGTTTTCGGAAGTCCAACCGGAAATTGGCATATAGCTCCGCCCTGTGACTTACAGATCCCCCAATTCCGTAAGCCTTTCTCCTTGGCTTTGGCATTGAACCAGCGGAAAAATAGCGACGCTTGTGGCCCGCTAGTTAACCCACCGGTCGTTTCCGCTGGTTCTGATCA